>DASUHV010000247.1:0-2001 GCA_036273355.1 Gaiellales bacterium | reverse complement strand
TGGATCACGACGAGGGCGCGTTCAATCCGAACAGCCTGGGCGTGCTGGCGAAGGCCGCGTCGCTAGGCGGCGAGGTGACCGCGTTCGTGGGAGGCTCCGGCATCGACGACGACTGGGCGGGCGGGCTGGGCGCGTACGGCGCATCGAAGGTGCTGGTCGCCGACGACGCGGCGCTGGCGGGGCTGCCGCAGCCGCTGGTGGATGCGCTGGAGCCGCACGCGCGGGAGGCGGACGCGGTGCTGTTCGGCGCCGGCGTCGTCTCGGCCGACGTGGCCGCCGGGCTGGCGGCGCGGGTGGGCTCCGGCATCAACTGCGAGACGACCGACTTCACGCTGGGCGACGGCGGCGTGGTCGCGGTGCGACCGGCGCTGGGCGACACCGTGATGGTCGAGTCGACCTTCGCGTCGTCTCCGGCGATCATCCTGGGGCGGGCGAACGCGTTCGCATCGGAGCCAACCGGGTCGGGCACGGCGCCGGTGGAGCGGGTGTCGGTGACGGTGCAGGAGTGGTCGTCGGCGGCACGCATGGCCGGGCGCGAGCAGGCCGAGACGGGCGGGGTCGACATCACCGAGGCGGACGTGCTGGTGGCGTTCGGCCGCGGCATCGGCGGGCCCGAGAACATCCCGGTGGTCGAGCAGCTGGCCAAGGCGCTGGGCGGTGAGGTGGCGGCGACGCGGGCCGTGGTCGACGCGGGCTGGACGTCGTACTCGATGCAAGTCGGGCAGACCGGCAAGACGGTGTCGCCCAAGCTGAACGTGGCCTGCGGCATCTCGGGTGCGATCCAGCACAAGGTGGGGATGGCCAACGCCGGCGTGATCGTGGCGATCAACAAGGACGTGAACGCGCCCATCTTCGAGTTCGCCGACCTGGGCGTGGTCGGGGACGTGCTGACGGTGATGCCGAAGCTGACGGAGGCGCTGGCCGCGCGGTAGCGGGTTAGCTGCGATCGTCACGATCGTGCGCTAGTGTCCGGCCATGGCCGAACGGCGGATCCTTGTGGTCGCCAACGAGACCGTGGCCGGACGCGAGCTGCTCGATGATCTGAAGGCGCGCGCGGCGGACGGGGCTGAGGTGCTGGTCGTCGCGCCGGCCCTGAACACGCGGCTGCGGCACCTGTTCGCGGACGTGGACAAGGCGCGCGAGGGCGCGGAGCATCGGCTGGCCGGGTCGATCGAGCACCTGCAGGCGAGCGGCATCCAGGCGCGCGGGGCGGTGGGCGACAGCGACCCGGTGCGGGCGATCGAGGACGCGCTGTTCGAGTTCGATGCCGACGAGATCGTGATCTCGACGCACCCGCCGGAGCGGTCGAACTGGCTGGAGAAGAAGACCGTCGAGCGGGCCGAGGAGAAGTTCGACGTGCCGATCACGCACGTGGTTGTCGACCTGGAGCGGGACTGGGCCGAGACCGGCTAGCCTCGCCGCCGTGAGGCTGCCGGTGCTCGAGACGGAACGGTTGCGGGTGCGCCCGCTGTCGGCGGGGGACGCCGACGCGGTGCGTGCGGTGTCGGGCGAGCCGCACCCGGGCTGGCTGGAGTGGACGGCGGCCACCTACGGGCAGCTCGAGGCGCTGCGCCAGCCGCCGTACGGCGAGCGGGCGATCTGCCTGCGCGAGGGCGGCGAGCTGGTTGGGATGGTGGGGGTCGTGCCCTCGATGGGGCCGTTCGCCCAGCTGCCGGGCTTCGGCGGCGCGATCGGGCCGGCCGACCGTCTGCGACCCGAGGTGGGGTTGTACTGGGTGGTCGCGCCCGGGCACCGCGGCAACGGCTACGCCACGGAGGCGGCGCAGGCCGTGATCGACCACGGCTTCGACGAGCTGGGCCTGGCCCGGATCGTCGCCACCACCGAGCGCGACAACCTGGCGTCGATCGCGGTCATGCGGCGGCTGGGCATGCGCGTCGAGCAGAACCCGCGGCCCGAGCCGCACTGGTTCCAGGTCGTGGGCTGGCTGGACGCGCCGGTCACGGCCGCGTAACGCCGCTGTCACGCAACACCTGCGCCTGG
>DASUHV010000246.1:0-7193 GCA_036273355.1 Gaiellales bacterium | reverse complement strand
CGAGCACCCCGAGTACTACCTGCCCGGGCATGCCCAGATGGTCGCTGCCGAGCTGGCCGTGGACGCCGGGGATGAGCTGACCGCCGCCCAGGCCCTGCGGCTCGCGGCGCTCTTTCACGACGTCAGCAAGCCGCAGACGCGCGTGCAGACGGACGCGCGGATCAGCTTCATGGGGCACGACCGCGAGGGGGCCGACGCGGCCGCGGTGGTGCTGTCGCGCTGGAAGGCGTCGAACGCGCTGATCCGGTTCTGCCGGGTGATGGTGCGCCAGCACCTGGCGCTCGGGTTCTCGATACCGCAGCGGCCGCTCGACCGCAGAACGGCCTATCGCTATCTGCGGGCGACCGAGCCCTGGCCGGCGGCGAGCGTGGTGCTGTCGGTCGCCGACCGCATGGCCACGCGCGGGCCGAGCTCGCGCCTGCGGCACCTGCGCCGCCACAGCGAGACGGCCGACGAGCTGCTCGGGCTGATCGCTCAGCTGCGGGCCGATCACGCGCCGCCGCTGGTGCGCGGCGACGAGATCGCCGAGGTCACCGGCGCCCGCGGTGCCGAGATCAAACGGCTGGTCGATATGCTGGCCGAGGAGCAGGCGGCCGGCAGCGTCGCAACCCGGGAGGAGGCGCTCGCGTATGTCCGAGAGCAGGTTCGATAGGACGGCGGACCGGTACGTGGAGGCGGCCCGGAAGAAGGACTGGACGGCGTTCATCGAGCTGTGCCGGCCGCAGCCTGACGATCGGGCGCTGGACGTGGCCGCGGGCCCGGCGCTGCTCTCGGCGCAGCTGGTGCCGCTGGTCGCGAGGGCGGTGGCGCTGGAGCCGTCGCGGCCGCTGCTGGAGCACGCGCCGGAGGGTGTGGAGCCGGTGCTCGGCGAGGCGGAGCAGATGCCGTTCCAGGACTCGAGCTTCGAGCTTGTCACGATCGTCAACAGCCTCCATCACGTGGCCGACATGGGGGCCGCCCTGGCCGAGATGGTGCGGGTGGTGACGCCGGGCGGGCGGATCGTCGTGCAGGACTACCTGGCGGACGAGGACCCGGAGCGCGCGGAGGTGTGGGAGCGGGTGGAGCGGCTGCGCGATCCCGACCACCGGCGGCTGCCGCGTCCGGGTGAGGTCCCCGAGCTGCTGGCCGAGCACGGATTCGGGGAGGACGAGGCGCAGACCTGGACCGCGTCCTGGTCGCTCGACGACTGGCTGGAGATGGCGGAGCCGCCGCACGCGGCTGCGACGGAGATCCGCCGGCTGGTGGCGTCGGACCGGTTCGAGCTGACCGCCCGGCGAGCTCGCTTCACGGCGCGCTGAGGGCAGGTGAACGGGCCGCAGGGCGCGAATATCTGCGGGTGGCGTTCACCACCTGTGTGTACCGCGAGGGCGTGCGCGAGGATCACTCGCTGCCGTTCGAGCAGATCTCCGACGTGCTGGAGCAGCCGGACACGCTGGTGTGGGTCGATGTGAACTCGCCGGACGAGAGCGAGGTGGCGCAGCTGGGCGAGGAGTTCGGGCTGCACCGTCTCGCGCTCGAGGACGCGCTGTCGGATCACCAGCGTCCCAAGATGGAGCGCTACGAGGGCTACGTGTTCGTGATCGCCTACGCCGCCGCGATCGGCGAGGCGGGCCGCGTGGACATGCAGGAGGTGGCGATCTTCGTCTCGCAGCGGTTCGTCATCTCGATCCGCCACGGCGACCTGTTCACGCTCGACGGCGTGCGGGAGCGGATCGACCTCAGCCCGTCGCTGCTCGAAGGCGGTGGTGCCGAGATCGCCTACGAGGTGCTGGACGAGCTGATCGACGGCTACTTCCCGGTGGTCGAGGCCTACGAGGACCGGATCGAGAAGGCGGAGGACGCGCTGCTCGGGCCCGGGTCGGTCGAGATGCACACGTCGCTGGCGGCGACGTTCCAGATCAAGCGCGACCTGCTCACGTTCCGCCGCGCCGTGGCTCCGCTGCGCGACGTGCTGGGACGGGTGGTGCACGTCGACAAGTCGGTGCTGGGCGAGGATCTGGATGTCGAGTTTCGCGACCTCTACGACCACGTGCTGCGGGTCTACGACGAGCTGGATACCCAGCGCGACCTGCTGACAGGGATCCTGGAGGCGCACCTCTCGGTCGTCTCCAATCGGCTGAACGAGGTGGTGCTGAAGCTCAGCTCCTGGGCCGGGATCGTGCTGGTGCCGACGCTGATCGCGGGCATCTACGGGATGAACTTCCGGGAGATGCCGGAGCTGCACTGGCAGTTCGGCTACCTCTACGCGCTGGGCCTGATGACGCTGTCCAGTGCCGTGCTGTGGTGGCGCTTCCGGCGCGCCGGCTGGCTGTAGCGCCGCCGACCTCGCGTCACAGCCGCGCAACGGCGGTCGCACAGCGGCCGTCACCACCTCGGGCTCAGAGGCCGCCTCGGCCCTCGCTGCGGTCCCGTGACCGAACCGTGACGGCTGTCACGTCCGCCGTGACGCGCGATCGCGATGGTTGCGCCGATCGCCCCCGAACCGGGGTTTGACTACGCCTCGGCCGTCGTGTCGGTGTCGTGCACGAGCTGTGACGGAGCCGCGGCGAGCTGATGCAGAGTGGCCGTCTCCGTTGCCAACGAGACCGTGACGGGGCGCACGCGAACGCCGTCGCACCTCACGGTGCCGGCGCGCCTGCGGTCAGGCTGCCTTGACCGGAGCGCTGCCTTCGACCTGCTGCAGCAGCGCTGCCAGCTTGCACTCCAGGTCGTGTGGCGTTCGCACCGGATACCCCGTCTGCCACTGCCCCGATATCTCCGTGAGCCGGATGCAGTACATGAGGGTCTGGATGTCGCGTCGGTCGAGCATACGGATCAACACGTCGTCGTTCGACACACCTGTGACCATCCCCTGCAAGGGGGATAGCGGGTAGCGCTTGGTCATCCGGAACAAGCTGGTAGAGTGCGCCGCGCGATGATCAAGGTACTCGTTGCGGCGCTTGTCGGCACCATCATCGGGATCGTTGTGATGGTTGCCGTTATCGCCATCGCAGGCACCGATACGAGCGGTGCCTCCAGCGTGGGCCTGGGGACGTTGCCGAACTCCACGTTCACCCCCTCAGTGTCGACCGGGGGAGGCACCACGCCGCCGCCGGCCAGCGGCGGGTCGAGCGGCCCCTCCAGCGCGGGTGGTGGCGGTAACGCAGCCAACGGCAAGGTGCTGTTCACCTCGAAGACCTGCTCGAGCTGCCACTCCGCGGTCGCGGGCACCGCGTCGCCGTTTCCGTCCGCGCCCAACCTGGCCGAGCTGAACGCCTCCGGCGCGCTTAACACAACCACGATCCTAAACCAGATCAAGAACCCCGCACCTCCCATGCCGGCCGGTCTGGCCAGCGGTCAGGATGCGGCCGACCTGGCCGCGTACATCCTCACGCTCAAGTAATGCCATGAGCACCCCCGAGGCAACCCGCGTGCGCACCGGCGCCGACGCGCTGGTGGCCGCACTCGAAGCGCACGGCGTCGAGATCGTCTTCGGCATCCCCGGCCAGCACGCGCTCAGCCTGTGGGAGGCCCTCCGCGGCTCCTCCATCCGACCGGTCGTCGTCCGCCACGAGCAGGCCGCCGCCTTTGCCGCCGTGGGCTACGCGCGCACCTCCGACCGCGTCGGCGTCTGCATCACCAGCACCGGCCCCGGCGCCTTCAACGCCTTCGCCGGCATGGGCGAGGCCGACGCGTCCAACCTGCGCATCCTGCACATCACCACCCAGGTGCCGAGCGACGCCGGCGAGCGCGGCTGGATGCACGAGACCGCCGGTCAGTCCAGCGCGTTTGAGGCCGTCACCCGCCATCACGTGCGCCCTCTCACACCAGCCGCGCTGGCCGCCGCGGTCGACGAGGCGCTGTGCGCCATCGCCAGCCGTCCCGGCCCGGCCATGATCGAGGCGATGACCACGGTGCTGACCGCCCCCGCCGAACCTGCTGAGGTCGCGGTCACGCGCCTGTCCCCGCCGGCCCCCGACCCGGCCGCCATCGGGCGCGTCCGAGAGCTGCTGGACGGCGCTCAGGCGCCGCTCGTCTTCGCCGGCGGCGGCGCCCGGCTGCACGCCGCCCGCGCCGCCGAGCTGGCCGAGGCGCTGGACGCGCCGGTCGTCACCAGCTTCAACGGCAAGGGCGTGCTGCCGCCCGGCCACGCGCTGCACGCCGGATCCTCCTGTGAGGAGCCCTCCATCCGCCGTCTGGTCGCCACGAGCGACGTCTGCGTCGCCCTTGGCACGCGCTTCTCGGAGGAGCCCACGTGCCACTGGGCCGTCGAGATCCCGCGCGCGCTCGTCCAGGTCGACCTCGACCCTGCCCGCATCGGCCGCAACTACCCCGTCGCCGAGGGCATCGTCGCCGACGTCGGCCGCTTCTGCGATGCCCTGCTCGGGGCCGGCGTCACCGCCGGCGCCCGCGACGGCGCCGCCGCAGCCCGTGCCGCGCTGGCCGGCCGCCAGTCGGAGGTGGCCGCCCACGGCTTCGCCGCCGAGCTCGAGCTGATGCACCAGCTCGACGCGGCCCTGCCCGACGACGCGCTGGTGATCGCCGACATGACCATCCAGTCCTACTGGGGCGTGCTCTACCTGGACGCGCGGCGGCCCGGCGGCTACGCCTATCCGATGAGCGGCGCCCTCGGCTCCGGCCTGCCCACCGCCCTCGGCGCCGTCGCCGCGAACCCCGGCGCGCCGGTCGTTGTCCTGGCCGGCGACGGCGGCTTCCTGATGGGTGGCCATGAGCTGGCCACCGCCCAGCAGAACGGCCTGCACTTCGTCACGCTGCTGGTCAACGACAACGCCTTCGGCGTGCTCAAGAACTACCAGATGTCCGCCTACGGCCACTCCAGCTCGGTCGACCTGCGCTCGCCCGACTTCGAGCAGCTGGCCGCCGGCTACGGCGTCGGCTACCGCCGCATCGAGGACACCTCGCAGGCCGGCGACGCGCTGCGCGAGGCGGTCGCCGGGCTGGACGGCGGGTGCCGCCTGATCGAGCTGCAGACCGAGCTCGCGGCACCTCCGCAGTCGATCTGAGCGCCGCCTACAATCGCCTGAGTGGAAGCTGCCAACCTGACCGACGCGCAGCGCGTCGACTACTCGATGACCGCCGGCGAGGCGCTGCCGGTGGCCGTGCGCGGTGCCGGCTGCAGGATCGAGACGGCGGACGGCCGCAGCTACCTGGACGCCTGCGGCGGTGCCATGGTGATGCTGCTCGGCCACTGCCATCCCCGCGTGGTCGAGGCGCTCGCCCGCCAGTCGCAGCAGCTCAACTTCACCTACCGCTTCTCGTTCCGCAACGAGCCGATGCTGGAGCTGGCCGAGCGGATCGCCGGCCACGCGCCCGGCGACCTCGAGTGGTCGTTCTTCAACTCCTCTGGCTCCGAGGCCAACGAGTCGGCGATGCATCTCGCCGTCCTCTACTGGGAGCTGATGGGCAAGCCGGCCAAGATCGAGTTCCTGTCGCGCGTGACCTCCTACCACGGCTCCACCCTGGGAGCCCTGTCGCTGTCGGGCTCGCGCTGGCGCGCCCCGTTCGAGTCGCTGCTGCACAAGTACGCCGCCGTCCCCAACGCCGAGACCGCCGAGCAGGGTGCCGCCGAGCTGGAGGCCGCCATCCTCAGCCGTGGCGCCGACCACGTCGCCGCGTTCATCGTCGAGCCGCTGACCGGCTCATCCGGCGCCGCCGTCGACCTGCCGCCCGGCTACCTGCGGGCAATCCGCGAGGTCTGCGACCGCCACCAGGTGCTGCTGGTGGCCGACGAGATCATCACCGGCTTCGGCCGCACCGGCCGCTGGTTCGGTGTCGAGCACCACGACGCCGTGCCCGACGTGATCACGTTCGGCAAGGGCATCGGCGGCGGCGTGCTGCCGCTGTCGGGGATGGTCGCCACACGCGCCATCCGCGAGGTCGTGGGCGGCGCACCCAACGGCTTCTCGTATGGGCACACGTTCTCCGGCTACCCGCTCGGCTGCGCCGTCGGCTGCGCGGTGATCGACACGATCGAGCAGGACGACCTGGTGGCCGAGGCCGACCGCAAGGGCGCCGTGATCCGGTCGCAGCTGGAGCAGATGTCCGCGCGGCACCCGCTCATGCATGCGCTCCGCGGCCGCGGGCTGTTGCAGGGCATCGAACTGCGCCATCCGGACAGCGGCGAGCGCTTCGCCGCGTCCCAGCGGATTACCGGCAAGGTCACGGCCGCCGCCCGCGACCGCGGCCTGATGATCTACCCGTGCCCGACGCCGATCCTGAACCAGCACATGGACGCGGTCTTGCTGGCCCCGCCGCTGATCATCTCGGACGATGAGGTGGCCGAGATGCTGGGCCTGCTCGAGGAGTCCGTGGCCGCCGTCGAAGCCACGCTCTAGCACCATTCGCAGATGGGGTGTCGTCCGCGGCGGCGGCTAGCATCGCCGCTCGGATGATGACCGTCCACGCACCGATTGGGGTCCTGCTCGGTGGGCTGTTCCTGGTCGCCGGTGTCGGCAAGCTGGCGCGCCGCGAGGCGTTCGCCCAGGCGCTGGCCGGCTACCGCCTGGCGCGCCCGCGGCGGCTGGTCGCCTGGACGGTGCCGGTCGCCGAGATCGCGGTCGGCGCAGCGCTGGTGGCCGGCCGGCCCGCGGCCGGCTGGGCGGCGCTCGCGCTGCTCGCCGTGTTCAGCCTCGCCCTCGGCGTGGAGCTTGCCGCCGGAACTGCGCCGCCGGCCTGCGGCTGCCTGCCCGGCTCGCGTGCGCCGGGGCCGCTCAGCCTGGTGCGAAACGCCCTGCTCGGCCTGGCGGCGGCGGCGGCCGCGTTGGGGCTGCACCCCGCGCTCGGGCGGGCGTTCTGGACGGCCAGCTACGTGGCCCTGTGGGCGGCGGTGCTGGGCCTGGCGGCACTGGTGCTGGCGCTCTACCGTCAGGTCGGCCTCCTGCACCTGCGGTTGGGTCCGGGCCACGCCTTCGAGCACGAGGCCGAGGGGCTGCCGCTGGGCGAGCCGGCCCCCGACGGCATGGCCGCGCGGCTGGTGGTGTTCACGTCGCGCGACTGCCCGATCTGCGCGCAGATCGTGCCCGGCCTGCGCGCGCTTGCCTCGGACCACGCGGTCGCGGTCGAGCGCGTCCTCTACGAGGAGGAACGCGGCCGGGAGCTGTACGAGCAGTTCCTGGTGCCGGGAACGCCCTATGCCGTGTACGTTGACTCCGCCGGCTACGTGCGCGCCAAGGGCACAATCAACACCCTGGAGC
>DASUHV010000245.1:0-27201 GCA_036273355.1 Gaiellales bacterium | reverse complement strand
CGAGCGGAAGGTCAACTCGCTGCGATCGGCGTTCCAGTTCCAGCACCCGCTGAAGCCCTGGACCGCGCCGCTGCACACCTGCCCGAAGGTGAAGTTCACCCAGACCGAGGCGGCGGGCGCGATCGACTACGACTAGATCCTCGATTCCGCGGGGCTACCGCGGCTGCCGCGACGACGCCGGCACCGACCGCGCGAACCGGCGGGTGGCGCGGTCATCGACGAACATCACCACCGGCCCGTGGGCGATCAGCCCCTCCGGCGCCCGCTCCTTGAGGATGTCCGGCAGGAAGTCGTTGACCAGCCACTCGCGGCCATGGGCGACCGTGGCGCTGATCAGCATCCGCGTCAGCTGCACGTCCAGCGCCTCCAGCTCCACCACGACCGGGCGGCGCACGAACCGGGTGGGGCCGGCCGGCACGATCTGGGCCACGTCCTCGACCAGCCGCCGAGCCTCGTCGCTGTCGGTCACGAACAGCTCGATCTCGACCTCGCGGGCGCCGCTGGGCAGGATCCGGGCGCCGAAGATCTGGGAGTTGTTGACCCGGATCGTCTCGCCGGTGACGGCCCGCAGCGTGGTCGAGCGCAGCGACACCTCCTCCACCACCCCCGACAGGTCGAGCGGCTCGATCACGATCGTGTCGCCGACCGAGAACCAGCCCTCGAAGAACATCAGCAGGCCCGCGACCAGGTCGGTCAGGAAGCGCTGGCCCGCGAACCCGATCAGCACCACCAGCAGCGAGGCGCCGGCGATCGCGGTGCTCTTCGTCCAGCCCAGCAGCTGGCCGATCGAGATCGCGATCGCGAACCCGTACGCCAGGTAGCGGATGCTGGTGCGAACCAGCGAGATCATGGTCTCGCGCCGGTTCAGGCGCACCAGCACGCCGGTGTCGGCCGGCGCCGCCTCGTCGCCGAGCTGGCGGCGCTCGTACCTGCGCACCGCGAACTCGGCCACGATCCCCGACGCGCGCGATATCAGCCAGGCGGCCACGAACGCCGTCACGATCACGCCGGCCGTCGTCCAGCCGCCGCCCAGATCCATCCCGTGTGTGCCCGCGAGCATCCTGGCATGGTAGGCCGATCCACGCTCGCGTTCGGCGTATGGTGCTTATCATGAGTGCAGTTGCCGCACCGCGCAGCAGTCGCCCCGCCGGGCCGGTTTCGCCGGCCGCGGCGGCGCTGGTGGCGCTGGCGGCGACCGTGATCCTGCTGGTCTCGCCGGGGCAGGTCACACCGGCAGTCCCGCCGTCCACGCCGATTCCCGACCAGACCGGCCCGGTCGCGTTCACGAGCCTCGGCGCGACCTACCTGTCAGCGCCTGCCGACCACACCCTGCACCTGGCTTTCGCCGACGTTCAGAACGCGGGCGACCATCCCATCACGGTCACGTCGGTGCTGCTGCCGAGGGGCGGGCACGTCGATGACATCGCGATCAAGCGGATCAGCCGCAGCGGCGCCACCTTCGGGCCGCCCCAGCGGCAGTCAACCCAGCCGTTCGACCTGCGCCTGCCGCCGCGCGCGACGCTCCAGATCGACTTCCATTTCCGCGCCCGCGGCTGCCTGACGCACCGGCCCGTGCAGGTGCCGGCGCTGCGCCAACCGCTCGTGGTCGGCTACAGCGCCGGCGGGAAGGCGTTCGCCGCGACCGTGCGCGGCGGCTACCTGCCGCGCTGTTGAAGGGCTTGATAATTGATTCCACGTCGCCGTGATGTCCTGAGCGGTCGGTAAGCAAGCAGCGCCAGGATCGAGGGAGGGCCGATATCGGGAATATCGGCCCGACCGAGGACGCTGCGATGCGCACGCTTCCCGACCGCAGCACCGCAGCCACACGCACCCACCAGCAGTACGGACGGTCAGGCGCGCGGGGACGTGGAATCAATCATCTAGCCAGCATGACCACGGCGGCGGCCGCGTCGTCCACGCTCAGCGCATCGGTGCTCAGCACCACGTCGTACTGGCTGGGCAGCTCCTGCTTGACGTCGTGGAACCGGCGCAGGTAGTCGGCGCGCGCCTTGCGCCCGCCCTCAACCAGCTCGCCGGCGCGCCTGGCATCCACCCCGGCGGTGGCGACCAGCCGCTCGGCGCACGCGTGGGGCGACCCGGTCACCCACACCCGCAGCGCCTCAGTGCGGCCGGCCAGCACGTGCGACGCAGCGTGGGCCACGATCACGACGTCGCCCTCGTCGGCCGTCTGTCGCACCGCCTCGCGGATCAGCTCGCGGACGTCCTCACCCGGAGCGGCCGGCAGCTGCACGTCGGCCGCGTACATGTACGGCTCGGGCAGTCCGGCGGCCGACTGCTCGACCGCGTCCAGCAGGCGCGCGACCAGCCCTCGCCGTTCCTCGGCTCCAGCCACCCTGGCGTGGTCGAGCCCCGATTCCTCGGCGACCCTCCGCACGATCTCCTCATCCACGTACCGGAAGCCCAGCTGCGACGCGACCGCACGGCCCACGTCCTCGCCACCGGCACCCACGTCACGCGATATGCACACAACTCGATAGCTCATGTGACGAGACTAGCGGAATGCGGCTAAGCCCGGCTAGCACCGCCTTCAGGCGGCCGGATCGATGCGACACGCGTAGCATCCGGGGCCGGCGAAGTGCACGAACAAGTACGCAGTCCCGGGCACCTCGAGCAGCTGCTGCGCGGCGCGCTCGACGTCCTCGCCGGCGACGACGGCCGTGCCGGTGATCATGTGCTCGTCCGTGTACCCCCGCAGCGACAGGGTGCGCCCGCGCAGGATCTGCGGCACCTCGCCCTCGCGGCTGTAGCCGGCACAGCGGTCACGGTGGATGTAGACCGGCCCGGGCGCGGCGTATGGGCTATCGCCGCTCCGCGGCTGCATGGACAGCAGCAGCACGCCCTCATCGGCGGTGGCGTCGTGCAGGCAGCAGCGCACCGGGAACGGGGCATCGTCGTTGCTTGTCACCTCGACGGCGGTGCCGTCGGCGAGCGCGGCGCTCCGGGCCTGGTCGACCTGCGAGGCGGGCAGCGGGCTGACTGTGAAGGCTGGCATGCGGTATCCCTCCGGTGGTTGGCGAACACGACTACAACGCGGCCAACCCCGGTTTCGTGAGATCGCTCAGCCGCGGTCGGTGCGGCGCCGGCGCTTGTTGACGCGCATCGAGCGCGCGGCCCGCCGCACCAGCTCCAGCGGCCCCTCCCCCGGCTTGGCCTCGATCACGCCCATCGAGACGCCGCCGCTGATCTCGAACACGCGCGGATGCAGCGGCTGCTTCTCGAACCGCCGCGCGATCTTCTTGGCCCGTTTCCGGGCCTGCTTGCGCGTGGTGTCGGGCATGATCACGATGAACTCGTCACCGCCCATGCGGGCCGCGATGTGACGCGGCGCGATCGACTCCGTGATCGAGCGGGCCAGCGTGCTGATCAGGTGGTCGCCCTGCGCATAGCCGATGGCGTCGTTCACCTCCTTCAGCCCGTCCACGTCCAGCAACAGCATGCACAGGTGCGCCTGCTGGGAGCACATCTGCTCCAGCACATGGTCGAGCGCGCGCCGGTTGGCGAGGCCCGTGAGCTGGTCGGTGAGCGCCGCCCGGCGCAGCTCGTCGCGCTCGAGCTGCGCGTACAGGAGCGGCGCCACCATGTCTGCGAAGAGGCGCAGCTGGCCGCGGTGCTGGGCGCCGATCCAGGCTCCGCCCTCGCGCACCGCCACCAGGTCGGCGAGGTGCACGCCGGAGCTCGACATCGGGATGCGCACGGCCATCTGCCCGGGTCGCAGATCGAGCAGCGCGAAGCTCTCGTCGTCCTCGGGTGGAGCCGCACCGGGCGAATCGAAGATGCGCCCGGCCAGACAGCGCACGTCGAAGCCCTCGAGACGCAGGGTGACCTCCGGCACGAGCTCCTCGCCACCGTCGCAGATGGCAGTCACCAGCTGATCCAGCCGGTGCTCGCCGAACACCTCGTCCAGGATCGTCGGCAACGCCTGGTGGAACGCGTCGTCGGCCGCCTGATCCCAGGCAGCATCGTTCGCAGGTACCGCATCGGAGCCACGTACGGTCACCCTTCGACTTTACGAGCCTCAGGGGCCGGCAGCTAGCGGTACCGGTACCCGGCGGGCCGTTCAGCGCTCGCCGCGCTCACGGAGGTTGTCGGCTGCGTGGCGCAGTCGGTCGCGAAGGCTCAGCTGCTGGGTGTCCTCGCCGACGCTGATGGGCTCGGCCAGGCTCCTCGACGGCGCGACCACGTCCGGCTGCTCGGGCCACGACGGCTCGCCGTTGGGCTCGAAGTCACCGTTCGGGGCCGCCTGCGGCGCCGCCGACAGCTCCTTCTCGAGCTCCTCGATGCGGTCGAGCAGCATCGCGATCGCCCGGCCCATCGCACGCCGTTCCGGGTCATCGACCTCGCACAGCTGATCGGCCCACTGCCGCAGCTCGCGCTGCTCACCAGTGTTCATTCGCACATATTACGCGCAGAACGGGCCGATCAGCGCCCTGCCACCGCAACCTCCACCATCTGGAAGTCGGTGGAGTCGCTGCCCAGCTCGGACACGGAGATGTCGGCGCCCCCCGCAAGGCCGCCCGTGTAGTCGATCCCGGCAACCGGGATCTGCGTCGTCTGCCAGCTGCCGGTGTTGGTCTTGGTGATCGTCACCGTCTGGGTGGGATCGGTGCCCCAGCTGACGTTGAAGCTGCCGGTGCCGGTGTCCAGGTACGTGACACGCAGCGTGGTCAGCGACGACGCCAGGTCGGTCCGGAAGGTCGGATCGAGAGCGAAGCTCATGGTGTTCGTGGATGTGCCGCCCGTGATCTGGCGTGCGTATCGGCCGAAGCGCTGCGTGGCCGGCCCGATCATCGACGCGCCGGCGTTGCTGTCGACCGGCACCGACGTGGTGGACGGGTTCAGCTGCGTCATGAACCAGGTGAAGTTGCCGGCCATACGGCCCGTTCCCTGCCGCAGGGCCACCCATGCGCCCGGTGATCCGGCCGGATCCCACTGATGGCCCGCGTACGCATTCGCGAAGTCGAAGGCGGCCCGGAACTCCGGGTTCGTCTGCCCCTGGCTGAGCACGTTGCCGTAGACAGCGATGGATCGCACGCCCTTGTCCAGCTCCAGCAGGATCCGCCAGTAGTTCCAGCTGACGAGGTTGTTCTTGCCGGCGTAGCTGATCGGCTCCCAGTAGGCGTTGCTGCTGCCCATCCGCACCTGGTTGTAGGCGAACAGGTCGAACGCGTCGCGTATCGGTTGCGGATCGATATCCGAGCCGGTGCCCATGATCATGGCGCCGCCGGTGCCCAGCCAATCCATCGGGCAGTGCCCCGGCCACTGCGTCCACACCTGCGCCCTCAGCGCCACCGGGATCTGCGGCAGCATCTGCAGCCGGTACAGGTTCATGACGTTGTAGTAGTAGGCGTTGCGCACGTCCTTCGACCAGAGCGTCTTGACCTTGTGGCCTGAGGGCGTGGCCGTGCACGTGTAGCCCGCGGGCAGGTCGGTCAGCTCGGTGCCGATCGCGTTGGGAGCGGACCGCACCAGGGCGACGGTGGACTCATACGGCGAGGCCTTGAGGTGCGCCGCCAGCGCCGACACCAGCTCGGTCTGCACCGTCATGTAGGCGGGATCCCAGTACTGTGGGGCCGCCTGCTTCTGCACCGTGCCGCAGCGCGCGACCACGTTCCAGAGCCAGGCCGGCTTGGTGGTCGAGTTGACCTGCACGGTCGCGACCTTGCCGATCGAGGCGTAGTACTTCAGCTCGGAGTCCAGCGAGCTCCAGTTGAAGGTCTTGCGCTGGGGCTCGATGGTGGCCCAGTCGAGCGTGATCTGGCCACCGCGCACATAGGGTGCGGTGGCGCCGGAATCGTTGGCCCAGACCTGGTAGATACCGGCCGCCGGCAGCGGGTTGGCAGACGCCGTGGCGGTGAACACGAGCCACGCAAGCAGCGCAGCGACGAGCACACAGACGCGTTGGAGATTCACTGGAAGACCCCTTCCGTTGCGGCCGACCCTCGGCCTCACAGGGAGATCGGTTGTGACCCGTCCTCCTCGTCCCCCTGCAGAACCATCCTGGCATCCCCCAACGACGTGACGCATCCCCCATCTGGGGGGCACCGCCTACCCGTGTACGGGTGCTCACGGCCGGCCGGAATCGGTCAGTCTGCGGGCAGCAGCGAACGGTCCCAGTTGGCGAAGCGTGGCTGTGCGGTCATGCCAACGCGCTCGTACAGCCGGTTGGCGCCGGTGCTCGACTCGCTGTCGACCACCAGCTGCGCGCCCAGTTTTCCGAGCTCGTGAAACTTCACGAAGCTGCGGCGCAGCAGCGCCTCGCCGAGGCCGCGGCCGCGGGCCTCGCGGCGCACGCCCAGCCAGGCGACGTACCCGAGCTCGGGATCCTCCTCGGAGTCGGCGGCGGCCAGCAGCAAGCCCACCAGCCGCTCGCCCTCCCAGGCCAGGTACCACAGCTCGGGATCAAAGGTGTCGCTGGCGTAGACGGTGCGATGCAGCCACGACTGCTCGGACGGGAACCCGTCGCCCCAGTGATCCTCGAACGCCGCGGCCGCGCACGCGTAGACCTCCCGCTCCTGGCCGGGGACGAACGTGCGGACGTCGATCCCCGGAACGTCGGCCGGGGGCGGCGGCGGGCCGTCGAACCGGAGCGACATCGACCAGAACACCCGCACCTCGCGGAATCCGTGGGCGGTCAGCAGCGCCGCCACCCGTGGCTCGCCCGCCAGCACCCCCATCCGGAGGGTGATGTCCTCGCGACCGGCGGCCCGGTCCCGGCCGCGCCGCTCGACCTCCTGGATGATGGCCGAGCCGATTCCGCGGTTGTGGTGCGACAGGGCCACGGCACCGATCACCGTCATGGTGGTCTGGGGCGGCTCGAAGTCGATCATGAAGTACCCGGCGATCGCCCCGCCGCTGTCGGTGATGACGCCGAAGTCGCGGTCGACCCTGGCGCCGGGTGCCGTCCAGGCGGTCGTGACCCACTCCACGCTGGCAACCGGGACTCCGGTCAGCGCCACCGTCTCCTCGTTCAGCATGTCGGCGATCGCAGGGCCGTCCTCGATCACAGGCGCCCGCAGCCGGTATCCGGGCGGAAGATCCATGGCCCGATGCTAGATGAGGACGCCCACGGTCACGTCATCCGGTTCCGGGCGCTCGAGCCAGATCTGCAACTGACCGGCCGTGCACGGCCGCTCGCTAGACTCACCCGCCGTGCCAGCCGACCCCTTCGAAGCCCGATACCGCGCGCGCAGCCTGTGGCTGGACGGCCTGCCGGGGTCGCTGACGCCGCGGCGCTCGCTGGAGGCGTCGGCCGACTGTGACGTCGCGATCGTGGGCGCCGGGTTCACCGGCCTGTGGTCGGCGTACTACCTGAAGCGGCACCAGCCCGACCTGCGCGTGACCGTGGTCGAGAGCGAGATCGCCGGGTACGGCCCGTCCGGCCGCAACGGCGGCTGGGTCTCATCCGGCCTGTCCGGCAGCGCCAAGCTCTACCGCCGCAGCCACGGGCAGGACGCCGTCGTACGCGCCCAGCGTGAGACGCAGACGACCGTCGACGAGATCGGACGCGTGATCGAGCAGGAGGGCATCGAATGCGGCTACTTGAAAGCAGGCTGGCTGATGGTCGCCACCAGCCCACCGCAGGAGCAACGGCTGGCGGATAGCGAGCGCTCGGCGCGGGCGCTGGGCGCCACCGAGCAGGACTGGCAGACGCTGACGCCCGAGCAGGCCGACGCGTACGCGCGGGTCGACGGGCGGATCGCGGCCGTGTACTCGCCGCACGGCGCCCGCATCGACCCGGCCCGGTTGGTCCGCGGCCTGGCCGAGGCCTGCGAGCGGCTGGGCGTGGTCATCCACGAGCGCACGCCGGCGCTGGAGCTCGCCTCCGGCCGCGTTCGCTGCCCCGGCGGAGAGCTGCGCGCGACCACGGTGCTGCGCGCGACCGAGTCCTACACCACCCAGCTGCCGGGACAGTCGCTGCGCTACCTGCCGCTGTACTCGCTGATGATCGCGACCGAGCCGCTGCCGCCCGAGGTCTGGGACGAGCTGGGCTGGCGGGACGGCCTCTTGATCGGGGACCGCCACCACCTGTTCTTCTACGCGCAGCGGACCGCCGACGGCCGGATCGCGATCGGCGGCCGCGGCGCTCCCTACCAGCTGCGCCACCCCATCAGCGAGCAGAACGAGCGCTCCGACTCGGTGCGGGCGCGCCTGGAGCGGGTGCTCCGCCACCACTTCCCGGCCGCTGCTGATGCGGCCATCACGCACCACTGGGGTGGCCCGCTGGCGGTGCCGCGGGACTGGAGCATGGCCGTCCACTTCAACCCCGGCACCGGCCTCGGCTACGCCGGCGGCTACTCCGGCCACGGCGTGGTCGCCGCCAACATCGGCGGCCGCACGCTTGCCGACCTGGTGCTGGGGCGCGACACCGACCTGACCACGCTGCCCTGGGTCGGTCACCGCAGCCGCCGCTGGGAGCCCGAGCCGCTGCGGTTCATCGCCTCCCGGGCGATCGTGCGGGTGCTGGAGAGCGCCGACGTCCACGAGGACACCCACGGCACGCGTGCCTGCCGCACGGCCCTGCTGTCGCCGGTCATGCCGCCGCACTGACCGAACTGGTACATTTGTACCAGTAGCGGTTACTCCAGGAACAAGGGAGCGGGCGATGCACGATGTGGTCGTGGTCGGCGGTGGATTCGCCGGGGTCACCGCCGCCCGTGGGGCGGCGAGGGACGGTCGCAGCGTGCTGCTGCTCGAGGGACGCGACCGGCTGGGCGGCCGCACCTGGACGGCTCCCTGGAACGGCCACCAGATCGAGTACGGCGGCGGCTGGGTGCACTGGCACCAGCCCCACACGTTCTCCGAGATCACCCGCGCCGGGCTGACCGTCGAGCTGTCGGGCGACCCCGATGCGACCGCCTGGTACGTGGGCGAGGAGCGGCGTACCGGGACGATCGCCGAGCGCGACGCGATCGCCAACCGCGGCTGGCTGCAGTTCGTGGACGGGGTCGAGCGGTCGCTGCCGAACCCGCACGACCCGACCCTGGCGATCGACCAGCTGGCGCGGATCGACCGATTGACGATCGCTCAGCGGGTGGACGAGCTCGACCTCGACGACGAGCACCGCGAGGTGCTGTGGGCCGAGCTGGAGTCGCTGGCCCACGGCCCGCTGGACGAGGCGGGCGCCGCCAGCGTGCTTCGCTGGCACGCGCTCTCCGGCTACAGCCTGGCGCTGACCCAGTACACGGGCGGGCGGGTGACGCTGACCACGGGCACCCGCGGGCTGCTGGAGGCGATCGCCCGCGGCGCGGCGTACGAGACGCGGCTGTCCACGCCGGTCGCGGCGGTGCGACGGCGCGGCGACGGCGTCGAGGTGGAGACGCGCGCAGGCGAGCTGCTGCCGACGGCGCGGGCGGTGGTGGCCGTGCCGCTGAACACGCTCGCGGCCATCGAGTTCGAACCGGCGCTGTCGGAGCTGAAGCTGGAGGGGATCGCCCTGGGCCAGGCGTCGCGCGGGATCAAGATCTTCATCCACGCCGACGGCGAGCCGATCTCCCAGAACGCGATCCGGCCGGGACACCCGTTCGGCTACCTCGACACCGAGTTCATGAACGACGACGGAACGCAGGTGATGATCGGCTTCGGCTACGACGCCGCGCTGAACGACGCGACCGACCTGCCCCGCGTGCAGGACGACCTCGATCACATCATCCCCGGCTACAGGGCGCTCGACGCGTCGGCCCACGACTGGCTGGTCGACGAGTTCTCGCGTGGCACCTGGGCGATCCACCGGCCGGGCTGGTACAGCCGCTACTACGACGAGATGCGGCGGCCGGAAGGGCCGGTGCTGCTGGCCGGCTCCGACCTTGCCGCGGGCTGGTCGGGCTTCATCGACGGAGCGATCGAGTCGGGTCTGCGGGCCGGCGCCTGGCTTCGCCAGACCGGGCCGTGAGTGATCGCCGGGCGGTGATCCTGGAGGCGACGCTGCGGGTGATCGCCGCCCGCGGCGCGGACGCGGCCACGCACCGGGCGGTGGCCGCCGAGGCGGGCGTGCCGCTTGCCTCGACCACGTACCACTTCGCGTCGAAGGACGCGCTCGTGCACGAGGCGCTGGAGCTGGCGATCGATCGCTCGATCGCGGCGGTGCGGCGGGAGTCGGCACCGCCCGGCCCGGCCGATCCTGCGCAGCTCGTGGGCCGGTTGCTGAGCCTGGTGGCGGCCATCTGCGACGACGACCAGGCGCCGCTGGCGGCGCAGTACGAGCTGGTGCTGGAGGCGGGGCGGCGGCCCGAGCTGCGGCCGCTGGCCGAGCGCTGGAACCAGGCCTACCTGGCCGGCATCGAGTCGCTGGCGGGGAGCGCCGGGCTGCCCGATCCCGGCCAGGCTGCCGAGATCCTCAGCAACCTGATCGAGGGGGCGCTGCTGACGCAGCTCTCGGTCCCGCAAGAGGGGTTTGCGGAAGGGCCGCTGCGGGCGATGCTCGAGCGGACGGTGGCCGGTCTGGCTCGCCCGCCCGCCCCGGTCTGACCGGTCAGGCGGCGCCCAGCGTGCGCGGGGCCTCGACCACCTCGTCGTCGTTGACCGCCGCCAGCTCGGGTGCCTGCGGCGAACGCGGCACGCGGTCGACCGGCTCCAGCATCTGGATCTGCTTGTCCTCGCCGACCACGCTGTGCTCGGTGAAGCGACGGGCGCTGACCAGCACCCGCGTCTCCAGCGATCCGACCGCCGAGTTGTAGGCGTCCACCGCGCTGCCCAGCCGCTTGCCGAGCGCGTTCACGTGGCCGGCGACCGTGCCCAGCCGCGAGTGCAGCTCGCGGCCCAGCTCGCTGATCTCGCGCGCGTTCTCGGCCACCTTCTCCTGCTGCCAGCCGTAGTGCACGGCGCGCAGCAGCGCGATCAGGGTGGTGGGCGTGGCGATCAGCACCTTCTGCTCGACGCCCTGCTGGATCAGCGTGGGGTCGGCCTCGAGCGCCGCGTTGTAGAAGTGCTCGCCGGGCAGGAACAGGATCACGAAGTCGGGCGCCTCCGGGAACTGCGCCCAGTAGCTGCGCGCCGACAGCTTGCGGACGTGGTCGCGCAGCAGCCGCGCGTGCTCGGCCAGATGCCGGTCGCGGTCGACGTCACCGGTGGCGTCGTAGGCATCCAGGAAGGCCTGCAGCGGCGCCTTGGCGTCGACCACCACCTTCTTGCCGCCGGGCATGTTCACGACCAGGTCGGGGCGCAGGGTGCGGTCGTCGTCGCGGACCGTCACCTGCTCGGCGAAGTCGCAGTAGCCGACCATGCCGGCCATCTCGACCACGTTTCGCAGCTGCATCTCCCCCCAGCGGCCACGCGCCTGGGGCTTGCGCAGGGCCGCCACCAGCGCTCCGGTCTCGCCGCGCAGACGCTCCTGCGACTCGACCATCGTGCGCAGCTGTTGCTGCAGCACGCTGGAGCTCTGGACGCGGTCCCGGTCGAGCCGCTCCAGACGCGTGTCCACCAGCTTGAGCTGTTCCGAGATCGGCGCCACCAGCTGCTGGACCGCCTGCTCGCGCTTCTCGAGCTCGCCCTTGGCCTCGCTCTGATACGTGCCCAGGGCCTGCTTGGCCAGCGTCAGGAACTGCTCGTTGTTCTGCTTCAGCGCGTCGGCCGACAGCGCCTTGAACCGGTCCTCGGCCATCGCCCGCTCGCTCTCCAGGCGGCCCTCCAGCCGCGACGCCTCATTCGCGTAGGTGTCGCGTTCGCGCCGCAACACGCCGACCTCGGCCAGGCGCGGGCGCAGCGCCGCCAGGGCGACAACCATTCCGATCACGATTCCGACTATCAACCAGAGCATGTGAGGACCGTCCTTTCCGCCTGCGCCGACCTTACGGGCCGGACAAAGAAGCATCGCAGGGGGGTCGGACGGAGCAGATGGTTGATTTCACGGGATGCGTGGATGCTGGGCGCAGAATGGCGCGGGTTGAACGTCGTGAGCGTCCGCAGCACAGGCTGGGCATGTCCTGGGCAAGGACGATCGCGGCGTTCAGCGTGTGCCAGACCAGTCCGGCGCCGCGCAGCTCGTGGAATCAACCATCTTCAATCCGCTAGTCGCCGGTCTCCGAAGCGACCCGTCGCGGCGCGCCGTGCGCCATGTGCGGCAGGCGGCGGTCGAGCCAGCCCGGCAGCCACCAGTTCCACTGGCCGAGCAACCGCATGGTGGACGGCACCAGCACCAGCCGCGTGATGGTGGCGTCGACGGCGATCGCGACGGCCAGGCCCAGCCCGATCTCCTTGATCGCAGGCACCCCGGTGAGCACGAAGCTCGCGAACACGATGGTCATGATGGCCGCGGCCGAGGTAATGGTGCGGGCGCTCGACGCAAGCCCCTCGGCGACGGCCCGCGTGTTGTCGCCGGTGGCCTCGTAGCGCTCGCGGATCCGCGACAGCAGGAACACCTCGTAGTCCATCGCCAGGCCAAAGGTGATGGCCAGGATCAGCGCCGGGTTCAGCGTGTTGATGTGGCCCAGCGCGTGGTAGCCGGTCCAGTCGAACCAGCCCCACTGGAAGACGGCCACGATCACCCCGTACGAGGCGCCGATCGAGAGCAGATTCATGATCACCGCCTTCAGCGGCAGCAGCACGGAGCGAAGCAGCATCAGCAGCACCAGGTAGGACAGCCCCAGCACCAGCGCCATCACCTTCCAGAGGTCGTCACCGACCTCGGTGTTGAGGTCGTGGTTGAAGGCAGACAGGCCGCTCACCAGCCCGCGGCCGCCGACCCAGGAGCGCACGCGCGGCACGAGCACGTCGACCGCCTTGCTGGACTCGGGGTCGACCCGCAGCAGCCCGACCACGATCTGGCTGGGACCCGCCGGCTCCACCGTCGCGGCCTGGACCAGGGGATCGCGGGCCAGCCGGGCGCGCAGCTCCGCGGCGACGGCGGCCGGGCTGGAGCCGCCGGCGTCCTGGGGGCGCACCAGGATCGTGAGCGCACCCTCGCGGCCCTGGCCGGGGCCGGTGATCTGCTTGGTCAGGATCGCGTTGCCGACTCTGACATCGGTGGACGAGGGCAGCTGCTCGAGCGACCGGTTGGCGGTCACCATCGACAACGCGGGCAGCGACAGCACGATCAGCAGCGTGGCGGCGCCCAGCGCGGACAGCAGCGGACGGCGCATGACGCCGCGCGTCCAGCGCATCCAGAAGCCCTCGCGGCCGGGTCGCTCCCTGCGGCCGGGGATGCGCAGCGCGTTGATGCGCGGGCCGAGCAGCATCAGCACCGCGGGTAGCAGCGTCATGGCCGCCAGCACGGCAATGGTCACCACCATGATCGCGGCCAGCGCCATCGACTGCACCGCGCGCACGGGCACGATCCAGATCGAGGCCAGCGAGACGATCACGGTCATGCCTGAGAACGCCACGGCCGTGCCAGACGTGGCCATCGCGGTCGCAACCGCCCGATCGGTGGGGGCACCGGCCAGCAGCTCCTCGCGGAACCGGGCGAGGATGAACATCGAGTAGTCCACGGCGACGCCGATGCCGATCATGGTCACCATCGTGGTCGCGTAGACCGACACCTCCGTGTGCGAGGCGACCAGGTAGACGAGGGCGAAGGTGATCAGCACCGACAGCGCCCCCAGCGCGGCCGGCACCAGCATCGCCACGACGGCGCCGAACAGCACCAGCAGCACGATCAGGATCACCGGCGAGGACAGCAGCTCGGCGCGCTGCAGGCCCTGCTCGGTGATGTCCTGGAAGGTCGCGTAGTTGGCGGACGGGCCCAGCAGGAAGGTGCGCACCGGCGGGTCGGTGCGCTGCACCAGGGTCTTCAGGTCGCGGGAGATCGTGAGCGAGCGGTTCTGGTCGACCGACGCGAAGCCGACGAACGAGATGGTGCTGCCGTCAGGCGATTCCTCGGGCACGGTCGTGAAGTGGATCTCGGGGTAGCGCGCGGCCACCCGCGCGCGCACCTGGGCGACCCGTGCCTGGGCGGCCGCGGCGGTGGGGGCGTCGACCAGGAACGAGAACGAGTAGGCGCCGCGGCCGGGCTGGTTGTTGAGGTAGTCGATCGCCTGCTGCGACTGCGAGCCGGGGACGTCAAAGCCGCCGGAGGAGAGCACGCCCTGGGCCTTGCCGGAGAACGGCAGGGCGGCGGCCAGCAGCACGATCCAGATCGCCACCACCCACCACGGGCGGCGCGTGCAGACCGCTGCGCTGCGCAGGATCAGGCGCTCCATCGGGTGCTCATGGTAGCCCGCACCCCGCCGGCGACCGGGCGGACCGGCCGCCCTTACGGCGGTACTATGTCCAGGCCGCGCGGGCGTAGCTCAATGGCAGAGCAAGAGCCTTCCAAGCTCAAGACGGGAGTTCGATTCTCCTCGCCCGCTTCTCTCTACTTCCCGGGAGTTCCACAGGTGGTGGCCATCGCGGCCGTATCCTGGCGCCACCACTTGCTCGGCTGGGCAAGACCTCTAAGTCGCAGGACGGCGGCTTTGGCGTCGTCGCTTTCCGAGAGTGCCTGTATCACCTTCTCGTAGCCGTTCGCGACGGCGTTCCCCCGCTTGATCGTTTCATGCAGATAGGAGACGCATGTACCGGTCGACGTCGCCCCCTCAACAAGTGCTTGCATGGCGATATTCACCCGTACCAGGGAGGCATGCAGGGGCTGAAGGGTGGTCGCGAAGCACTGGTTCGCGTTTGTACCGCTGAGCAGTTCGCAGTACTTGAAGTCATCTCGGGTGCTCTGGACCACATTGTTATAGGTCTCCAAGGCCAGCTTCATGTTGTGCCACCTGGCCTGCCTCTCGGCGGGAGTGATCGTCTTGGGCTGCGTGGCGGCTGAAGAGTGCGAGCAGGCAGTACTCAACAGAAGGATGGCCAACGCCGTGAGAAGTCGGAGGCGGGTGCTCACGAATCGACCATACGGGAGCCAGCGGACGAGCGGAATCGCCTCCGGAACAATCAGTTTGAACTGCTCTGCAGCGTGTAGGGCGGTAGATAGTCGACGACCCACCCGATAGCTGCCATGTTCTTGCAGAACTCGTATCCGAGGGCGTCCGAGTGGCGGCGGTACACGATCAGTGTGTCGCCGTCCTTCGTGTAGTGGAGCCGGCACGAGATCTGGAATCCCTTCACGGACGCGGTGGTTGGCAGCGAGCGAGCCTCCCAACCTCCCCGGTTGATGGCCTGGGTGGTTCGCTGGCAGCTAAAGCGCGTGGCGTAATCCATGCGGCTGTCTCCGAGGCCGAGACCGATCATGCAATCGTGCAGCGGAGTCGGCCGAGTATGCAACCACGCGACGGGCACCGCGATCACGACCACGGTTACCGCTAGCAGGCCGAGCAACAGCCACCGCCGTTCCCGCAAAGCGCCAGCGGGTTTCAAGCTTCAGACCAAGGAGGAGCCATGCGTACCCCATTGTTGCGTCCAGATCGGCGGGCAGACGACGGCATCCACTTTCGGACGCGGTGTGGACGCGACTGGATGTCCGTCGCTCTGGGGTCACGT
Organism: Gaiellales bacterium; assembly: GCA_036273355.1. Taxonomy (GTDB): domain Bacteria; phylum Actinomycetota; class Thermoleophilia; order Gaiellales; family JAICJC01; genus JAICYJ01. The sequence goes on along the minus strand of DASUHV010000245.1, from coordinate 11,778 downwards.
AGGCTCTTTTTCGTGTCTGAGGTCGGCGAGTTGGTTGAGGTGGTGCTGCGCTTCCCCGCGGGAGGGTTTGTAGTGGATCCGTATGCTGATGGGTTCGAGTTGCGAACGGCCTCGCCCGCAAAGTGGCTCGACGCCCGGCAATGGCCGATTGGCCCCGGAGTGGGCTTCGTGTCGACCTCGGTGGAAAATGAGGTCGATTCGCTGCGGGTTCGTGGGTGCGAGCCGGGCGTGGTCGAGCACCCTCCGGCATCGCTCGAGACGTCGGGTGATGAGATCAGCGTGCCGATGGGCTGGCCGCTGACGTGCTCGGCCCTCGTCGAGCATGACCTGGCGGTGTCGCGGTATCAGCTGCGCGTGTCCGATGACGAGGTTGCCCGTTGGGTTGGGCTGGACGGATGCACGGCCGCATTCGGCTTGTCGAACAGTGGTCGGTTGGTCCGGCTGCTGGTGGAGGCGCCCAAGGTTGTTGCTGTGAGGACTGAGGTCGTGTTTGACGAGGCTGGGTATCAGGCGGTGTTGAACGACCGCCGGCATCTGTGGCTTGAGAGGGATCTGTGGGGCAATTCCGAGCCCTGGATAGATCGTGAACTGGACATCACCGCGGCGCGTCAGAACGCCTGGCTGTCACTGGCGGCGGACGGCCTCGTAACCGTGGTGTACATGAACGATGTGCGTGAGGCCGGCGCCGTCGAGTTTGATCGGGCGGCGCCGGCCGTGGAGATGGTTCGAAGCTGGGTAACGTGGCCTGTGGAGGTACGGGCCGTCCGCTGGCCCGACGGAGACCGGACGTGCGTCGCCGTCGCGTTTGGTGTCGGCGAAGTTGAGCGTTGGCAGTGTCTGGCTTCGTCTGAGATGTGGTTTGGGACAGGTGCGGACGGTGAGCTTCGCATGCTTGTCCTGGGTGATGCCGAGGAGGCTCCGCCGGGCTGGATCGAAGCGACCGACTACGAGGATTGGTCCGAGGATCCGGCGGAGATGCCTCATCTCACTCGCTGGGTCGCCGTCGCCGCGGCGCTTCGGTTCGACCTGTACGGCCTGGCCGGCATGCTGGCCACGGGCGTCGGTGGCAGCTCTGGCCGCGGTGGCATCCCGTCCGGCCTCGACCTCACATTTGGGGACGAGGACGACCAGCGTCTGGTGACGGTTCGCTCCTCTCGCGACGGGCTGGTCGAGAGACGCCACAACCTTTCACTGACGAGCTACGAAGACCCACGCGAAGCGACGCTGATCGACGACTGGCAGCCGGCGACGATCATTGTCGACGGCGAGCCGGTCGAGTTCCTGGCCAGGCACGCGGACGACGAGTGGCTCGCATTGGCACGGCTGGGCGCCACCACCGTCTCGGTGGAAGCGCGGGGCTGCGGCCTGTCCGAGATCCGTCTCGAATCGGGGACTGATCTGGCAGCCCACGTCGAGCACGCCCGCGACCACGAACGACGGCGGATCGACCTGCTCCTCACGCCGGACGGCAGGCACCGCATCGAGCAGCAACGCCGGATCTCACCCGACGAGCGTCGACGACAGATCGGCATACACCGGGTGTGCGCCGATCTGATGCGCGCGATCATGCGACGATCACCCGCGCCCGACCTTGGGACACTTTTCACCCCGAGTGTCGTCAAGCCGTGCGGCGGCGCAGAGCGCTACCAACAGATGCTCTGGCTGCACACGATGCTTAAGCCCGTCGTCGGCTGGGGAGTCGGCGGCCCGTACCCGCTGCTCGAAGACGACGGATCGGCGCTGATGCGGGTCTCGCTGCGCCACCCACCACCACCCACCGATCAGGATCGCGCGTCCCGCGGTGTCATCGTGCTGCGATCCACGAGCGAGCTCGAGCCACCCAGGCGGCCCGACCGGGACGCGATCGGACGTGGCGAGGGCCACGACGTCGACCTGCGCATCGTCAGCCACGACGACACGTGGCTGGTCGACACCGACCTGCTGGCGATCCTGATCGAGCGGCTCGGATCGCTTGACGAGGTCGTCAAGCCGATCTCGCAGCAAGTGTGATCCCTACCGCCAGTCGTTAGCCGTCCACTAGGCCTGTGTCAAGGAGATCGCGGCTACGACTGCGACGGCGGCCCGGCCGCAATCCGCTCCTCCACCTCGCGCATCCGCCCGGCCGAGTCGTGCGGCATCTCCCAGCGCGTCTCCATCCACCAGGTCGCACCGGCATCCCGCCACGGCCGCACGATCGCAGCCGCCTGCTCGGCATCGCCGGCCGGCGTCTCGCCCTCGGAAAGCACGTCGAACGTCTCCGCCGTCCCGCGCTGTGCCAGCCACTCGCGCAGATGGCGTAGCTCCTGCGGGCCGCCCTCGCCCGAGTACTGGGGGATGATGCCGTCGCAGCGCAGCACCCGCCGCATCGATCGCGGCCGCGGCCACACTCCGACCACCCAGATCGGGATCCGCTCCTGTACCGGCCGCCCGACCCGGATCAGGTCGTCGCGGTCGCACGAGTAGGTGTAGTGCGACCCCTGGAAGTGCCCGCGGCCGTCCCACAGGGCGCGGATCAGATCGATGCCCTCGTCCATCATGTCGGCCCGTTCACGCAGGCCCACCTGCTCCCCCGTGTCGGGCAGGTCGGTGGCGACCGCTCCCAGGCCGACCGCCAGCACCGCACGTCCCTGCGAGATCTGGTCGAGCGTCACCACCTGGCTTGCGACCTTCCACGGCCGACGCCACGGCAACGGCGTCAGCATCGTCCCCAGCCGCACCCGCTCGGTGCGCGCCGCGATCGCCGCGAGCAGCGTCCAGGCATCGACGCCGTAGGCGGCTTCCCACACAAACACGCCGTCCCACCCGGCCTGCTCGGCCGCTTCAGCCTGCGCGAGCTGCTGGGTCGCCGTGCCGCCCGGGAGGATGATTCCGTACCTCACGGCCGCACGCTATCGCAACGTCATCGCTCGTTTTCATGAGGGGGCTTCCCTCTGGCGCCAGATGCCCGATAATGGTGCCTGAGCAGGGGATTTGCCGAGGGGGAGGGTCGGTTGCAGAGCGTCGTTCGACCTGTCCAGAAGTTCGGGCCGGTGAGCCGGTGGGTCTCCGTGATCGCGCTGGCGGTCGCGGTGGTGGCGGTCGTCGTGATCGCGCGCGATACCCGCTCCAGCCACGCTCCGCCGCCCGTGGCGGTGACGCCGCCGTCTGCACGGCCGTTTCGCCTGGTCGTAGCCAGGAGCGTCCCTGCGCCCGGCGCCGTGGCCATCATCAAGCACGGCCACACGCTGCTGGTCGCGAGCCTTGCCCGTGAAGGAGGACTGATCCGCCTGGTCGAGCACCGCGCGACGCTGGGGCCGGCGAGGCACAGCCTCCCGCACGCGGTCATCCACGCCCGTGCCGGCCTTGGCATCACGCTGGCGGCGCGCGGCTCGTCGTACTACATCCGCTCCGGAAGCCGCACCTGGAAGCTCACGGGTCACCACGTCCAGCGAGTCCCCGCGTCGAAGCTCCGCCCGGCCGTCGCCAGGCAGCTCGCGGGAACGCCCGGCGTCGGCGGATCGTGGATCGCGGCACACCAGAAGCTGTTCGTCGTCTCACCCGCCGGCCACCGCCATCTCGTCTCGGTCGGACCCAGCCGGCTACCGAAGGCCGGGCTCACCCCCGTGAACGGCGCGCCGGTCGTCGCCGCCGGATCGGTCTGGGTCACCCAGTCCGCGACCTCGGCGGCGGGAGCCGACCTCGGCTACCTGCAGCGCGTCCACCCCGCGGGCGGCGCCGACGGCGCGCCGATCGCGCTCGGCCACGGCATCCCGGTGCTGGCGCTGGCCGCGAGCGGCCGCATCTGGGTGGTCACGAACACCGAGCGGCGGCACAGCCTGATCGTGCAGATCGATCCCGGAACCGGTCGCGTGCTCGGCAGCACGCCGCTTCCTGCGGACTTCCTGCCCACGGTCGGCCGCGGCACCAACACCACGCTGTGGCTGGCCAGCAACGGCCCGCGCGATGGCAGGCTGTTCCGCTTCGCCATGCGGTAGACGATCCGGGTGGTGCTAGGCGGGTCGGGTCGGGCCCCGCTCCAGCTCGTAGATGATGATGATCGAGATCGCGAAGACGCAGATCGACCAGAACGGGTAGGCGGGGATCGACAGCAGCGCGGCGATCGACGTGAACGCCGCCGCGAAGATCCCGAACCAGCGCCCGAACTCGCCGCCGCCGAACAGCGACCCGGCGGCGACCAGCTCAAGCGCACCAAGGATCACTGTGATCCATCCCCAGGCGCGGAGATTGCCCGTGACGTAGTGGGCGTTCTGCGTGAAGAAGTGCGAGTGGCCGATCGCCGAGATGCCCCAGATCACGTTCAGGGTGCCGGAGATCGCCAGCAGGATCGCTGCGAACGTCCACCAGCCGCTTAGTTTCAACTCCCTCGAGCTCATCCGTACTCCTTGTCGTAGGTGACCTGACGATGGCAGGGCGACCGGCTGCGCTCCTCATCCGAACCGGATGACCCGGCCCGGCGGTTGCCTATCCGGCCGACAGCTCGATCTGGGCCGGCAGCCGGCTCGGGTCGGGCGGCGGCCGCCGCTCCTCGCCGACCCGGGTGTCCAGGTACACGTACATGGTGGTGAGCGCGATGAACGGCATCGTCAGCATGTAGACGACGCCGGCGATCAGGTTCAGCAGCCCCAGCGGCACGCTGGTCAGAACGATCAGCGCCGTCCCGATCAGCGGACCGAGCGCCAGCGTGATGCCGGCGCTGACGATCGTCAGCGACCCCACCTTCAGCCAGTCCCCGCGCACGAGCCGGCTGCTGCGCCGGATCGCCGCCAGCGGGCCGAGACCCTCAAGCACGACCACCGGTACCACCAGCGCCCAGCGCACCGCCAGCCAGATCGCGACCGGGATCAGGAACAGGAACGGGATCATCACCGAGATCACCACGACCGCGATCACGATCGCACCCAGCACCGGCCACAGCCGCCGCAGCGCCATCCGGTAGGCGCGGATCGGGCGCACCGTCCGGCCCTCGTCGAGCTCGATCATCGCCAGCGCCGTCGCCGCCTGCATGACTCCGAGCCCCAGCAGCGTCAGCGCCGTGCCGATCGCCACCACCACCAGCACGAAGGCGCCGGCCGCCTCGCCGTCGACCTCGACGCCGAACAGGCTGGATGCGTGCAGAACGATCGCCTGCAGGATCGTGATCACCAGCGTGACAGGCAGGATCAGCACGCCGATCCCGATGAACAGGCGCAGCCGGGAGGCGTACATACGGGCCGCGGCCGAAAGGATCTGGCCCCATGCCCGCCGGTGCGCCAGCCGCAACGGCGCTGTCGGACGCCAGGTGGCCCGCCTGAGGCCGTACACGACAAGGGCCAGCGCGGCCAGCACGACCGCGATGGTCGGCCACGGGTCGCTGACCGCCCGCCACAGCAGCCGCGAGCCGCCGGCCATGGCCCCGCAGAAGAAGTCGGTGGTGCGCGTCCCCGCGGCTCCGCCGGCAGGCACGGCGTAGGCGCGGTCGCGCCAGCTCTGCGACCAGCGGATCGGCTCCGTCCACTGCTCCTTCAGGTTGGGGCCGGTGGGCCCGTTGAAGAAGGCCGGCTGCTGCTCACCCCAGCGGCCCTGGAACCCGATCCAGGGAAACCCTGCGGCCGCCTGCGACGGGTCGTTGGGGATCGTCTGCACGGCCGGGTGGGTGACCAGGCCCGCGTTCCGGGTGTCGTCGCATCCCACCCCCTGCGATCCGGACGCGCCCAGGTACAGGGCCTCGTCGTAGAAGTTCGCGTGCGATCCGTCGGCCGGGTACACCACCGGATGCGTCCCGCCCACGAGCTGCAGCTTGGGGTCATCCCACGCCGACCGCTCCGCTCCCTCGTGCTGGCTGTAGCCGACCTCGGACGGCGTCTGGTGCAGCGCCTGGGCTGCGTCGGGGGCGTGGAAGTTGAGCTGGATCATCTCCCAGTCGCCCTCGTGCAGGTTGTTCCAGTCGTTGAAGACGTAGAACATCCAGTACTGGAGCGCCAGCTCCCCCGGGTAGCTCGGGTCGGTGGCGACGTGCGCGTAGACCGTCGGCGGGTGGCCCTGGTTGAGGCGCCGCGACCAGTCCAGGTAGGTGCATCCGGGGTCGAGGGCGTTCCCCGGAAAGTCCAGGTGGTAGTCGTACAGCCCGCCGGCCAGGTCGTCGGCGCTGGGCGCGACCTTGACCAGGTCGTTCGGGCCCCACGGCCCGCGCAGCGCAACGGTCGGTTCGTCGAACAGCAGGTTCACGTCGATCGGCACGTATGGCGCGCCCGGGCCGCAGGTCTCGGGCTGGTTGACCAGGCGCACGACCGGCGCGAACCGGGCCGCCAGTGCCGCCTCGTCGGTCGAGGCGGCAGCCGCCGTGGAGACGGGCGCGAACGGCACGACGAGCAGGGCGGCCAGCGCCGCCCGGCGGATCCATATCGTCACGGGGCGATTGTCCCACGGAGCCCGGACCTCGCGGCCGTCCCGTGGAGGCGCTCAGCCCCCGCCGTACGTGATGATCAGGTCGGACGAGAGACCGATCAGATAGCCGACGACGAGCGCCGCCAGGATCAGATCGGTGGACAGCTTGCGCTGCGCGGTCGTCCACAGCTGGCCGACCACGTACAGGATGGCGCCTGCGGCCAGCGTGTAGAAGCAGATCTCGAGGGCGGGCGACGACACCTGGTAGCCGACCAGCGTGCCCACGAACGTGGGGCCGCCGCCGATCAGGCCGGCCAGGCCGATCCACTTCCAGCTGGGGATGACGCCGTTCAGCGGGCCGACGATGCCGAACCCCTCGGTGGCGTTGTGGATGGCGAAGCCGACGATCAGCGTGGTCGCCAGCCCGATCTCACCGGCACGCGCGGAGACGCCGATCGCGAGGCCCTCGGAGAAGTTGTGCAGGCCGATCGCGCCGGCGATCAGCATGCCCATCGTCAGCGAGGCGCGACGCGCGTCTGCCGCCAGATCGGCGGTCCTGGGAACCGCGCCGCCGATCACCGCGGCCCCGGCGCTGCCGCCCGCCATCGGCGCGCGCGGGCGGAGACGCATCACGGTCCGCTCCAGCCAGGCCAGCCCGAAGGCACCGACCGCGAAGCCGACGGCGGCCATCACGAACTGCGCCACGAAGGTGCTCCAGCCGTCGCCGGCCTTGGCCTGGGCGAGGCTCCCCTCGAGGATGTCGTGGGAAGCGGTGAGCACGTCCCAGAAGATGAACAGGAGGATGCCCGCAGCGAGCATCGAGAGGATGCCACGGGTGCGGACGGAAAGCCCGCGCACGCGGCCCAGCGGCAAGCCCAGGTAGATCGTAAAGCCGGCGATCGCTCCCAGGATCGCCACGTGCGTCGAGCTCATCCGGTTCTCTCCGTCATCGTCTTAGGGTGACCTAAGGGTTAGGCGGACCAAAGATAGCACGGCCGAGCCGCCGGTGGCGCGGCAGGTCCTGGGGTGGTGAGGAAGCTGACTCGAGCATGGCCGCGGCCGCGGTTACGAGCGCCCGCGCGCGGGTACCGCCCACAGCAACGACAAAGGAGCGCACCATGGCCGAGCACCCCAACCCACCACAGCCGGACGAGCCGAACCCGCCCGCGCCGCCGCACCCCGACCCGCCCTCGCCCACAGCTTAGGTTGGGGCGTCGCGCCACATGGTCGTGATCCGGTGGCCGTTGGCCAGCGTCACCTGCTCCACCGGCCGGTAGCCCTGGCGCATGTAGCGGGCGTCGTTGGCCGGGTTGGTCGACTCGAGGTACGTCGGCATGCCCTCCGCGTCGATCAGCGCGAGCGTGTCCGCCAGTAGGGCGATGCCGATGCCGGCTCCGCGGTGATCACGGTGAGTGCCGAGCAGGCTCAGGTAGAAGTGCGGAGGATCGTGCGGGTGCACGGCCTCCAGTCGCGTGAAGATGTCCATCACCAGGGCGGTCTGCTCGGCGCCCAGCATCCGCTCGGTGAGCGCCTCCATCTCACGCTCCTGGCCGGGCGTCATCTCCGGCTCCCCGGGCGGGATCCAGACCGCGGCCGCCTCGCAGCCGGGCGTGACCAGCGTCCAGGGGAAGCGCAGGGCCGCGCGCAGCCCCTGCTCCCAGAACGCGGACGACTGCTGCTCGCGCCGGGCATCGTCGGGGAACGAGTACGGCCCCCAGGCCGGGTCGGCGATGAACGCGGTGGTCATCACGTCGGTCAGCGCGGGCAGATCGTCGAGCGTCGCTCTGCGGTATCCCAGCCCCATTCGGCACATGTTTACAGAGTTCTGACTTAATCGCGGCTGCCGTTCGGCCGATGAGATCGGTAATGAAGCTACGGGCACTCACTTGGTCGCTGCTGCTGGCCGTCGTACTTGCGCTGACGGTGGCCGGGCCTGCCTCCGCCACCACCAACAAGACCTATCGCTGGCGGCTGTTCCTGGAGATCAACCAGGTGCGGCGCGACCACGGCCTGCGTGCGCTGCACATCGCGCCCGGCCTGCGAACCGCCGCGCAGAACCACTCCAACGACATGGTCAACCGCGACTACTTCGCGCACACGAGCCCCACCGGCTCGACGCTCTACCGCCGGGTCGTGAACTCGGGATTCACGACGATCGGATCGTGGGGTGCGGGCGAGAACCTGGCGTGGGGTACCGGTACGTACGGCTCGCCCCGGGCCACCGTCAGGATGTGGCTGGCGAGCCCCGAGCACCGCGCCAACCTGCTCTCGCGCAGCTGGGGATGGGTCGGCGTCGGCCGCCGCAGCGGCCGCTTCCTGGGCCACAGCAACGCCGTGGTCTGGACGGTCGACTTCGCCCACCGCTGAGCTGCTGCGCGGCCGCAGCCGCTCGATGGGTGATTCATCTACCATCAGCTCGTGACTCCGACCCGCCTCGTGCTCGCGTCGCCGCGCGGCTACTGCGCCGGCGTCGACCGCGCCGTCGACACGGTGGAGCGCGCGCTCGACCACTTCGGCGCTCCCGTCTACGTGCGCAAGGAGATCGTGCACAACTGGCACGTCGTCCAGGAGCTGGCCGACCGCGGTGCCGTGTTCGTCGACTCCGAGCTGGACGTGCCGGCGGGTGCCGTGGTGGTGCTGTCGGCCCACGGCGTCGCGCCCGAGGTGTATGAGAACAGCCGCAGCCGCGGGCTGCAGGTGCTGGACGCCACCTGCCCGCTGGTGACCAAGGTGCACGTCGAGGCCAAGCGGTTCGCGGCCGACGGCTACACGATCGTGCTGATCGGCCACGAGGGCCACGAAGAGGTGGTCGGCACGATGGGCGAGGCGCCCGACGCGATCCGGCTGATCGGGACGGTCGAGGAGATCGCGGACCTGGACATCCCCGACCCGCAGCGGGTCGCCTTCATCACGCAGACGACGCTCTCGGTGGACGAGACGGTCGAGATCATCGCGGCGCTGCGCCAGCGCTTCCCGGCCATCGTCGGGCCCAAGAAGGACGACATCTGCTACGCCACCCAGAATCGCCAGAACGCGGTCAAGGAGCTGGCCGCGGAGGTCGACCTGGTGCTGGTGATCGGCTCGCGCAACTCGTCGAACTCGAACCGGCTGGTCGACGTCACCCGCGAGATGGGCGTGGCGTCGTACCTGATCGACGACGAGTCCTCGATCGAGCCGGCGTGGCTGGAGGGCGTGGACACGGTCGGCATCACCTCCGGCGCCTCGGCTCCGGAGTCGCTGGTGGAGCGGGTGGTCGACTACTTCCGCGAGCTCGGTGCCACGCAGGTGGAGTCACACGAGCTGGTCAACGAGAACGTCCATTTCTCGTTGCCGCTCGAGCTGCGCCGCGCCGTCGGCTGACGGGCCGCCGGCGAGATCGCTCAGGCCAGCTCGGCCAGCAGCGCCGCCTCGCGCTCGCGGGACATGCGGAAGCCGGCCCGTCCCGGCGCGTCGCGGTTGGCGCGGTGCCAGGCCAGGGTGTCGGCGATCGTCTCGTCGATCGGCCGGAGACTGAGCCCGGCCGCAACCGCCGGCCCCGGGTCGACGCAGTCCATCCACTCCAGCTCGGGATCGCCGCCCAGCCACAACGGCAGGTCGCTCCACGGCTCGACCTCGCGGTCGAGCAGGGCCTGGTTGTCGGCCCAGACGATGTCCGCGCCTGCCCCGGAGACCGCGTTGCAACGGTCGAGCAGAGCGCCGATCGTGAGCGGCTGCGCCGGGCCGACCGCGTTGAAGCGCCCGTTGGCACCGCGCTCGGCCATCGCCACCATCCAGCCGGCCAGGTCGCGCACGTCGATCACCTGCGTGCGCGCGCCGGGGTCGCCCGGAGCCAGCACCGTGCCGCCCTCCGCGATCCGCGCCGGCCAGTAGGTGAAGCGGTCGGTGGGATCGTCGGGCCCCACGATCAGGCCCGGCCGCACCACCAGCGAACGGTCGCCGAACTCGTGCTCGACGGCCTGCTCGCAGAGCGCCTTCAGCGGGCCGTAGCTGGTCTCGGTGATCTCCTCGATCGTGGCGTCCTCGATCGTGCCGACCGGCCCGTCCACCTCGCTGCCGGCACCGCCGTTCTGGTCGTACACGGAGACGCTGGAGACGAACGTGTAGTGGCCGCACGTGGGTGCCAGCAGCCGCGCCGAGTCGGCGACCACACGCGGGAAGTAGCCGCTGGTGTCGATCACGGCATCGAACTCGCGCCCAGCCAGCCGAGCGAGGCCGCCGTCACGGTCGCCGTGCACGTGCTCCGCCTCGGGGAACAGCCCGGCGTTGGACTGGCCGCGGGTGAACAGCGTCAGCTCGTGGCCGCGCTCGAGCGCCTGCTCGGAGGCGTGGCGGCCCAGGAACACCGTGCCGCCCAGGATCAGCAGCCGCATCAGGCGCGTTCCACGGCGAGGCTCTCGCCGACCTGACGCTCCACCGTCAGCGTCTCGGCCGCGATCCAGTCGCCGTGCGCGTCCCAGACGGCGCCCGGCGGGTGCGTCAGCCGGATCCGGTCGACCACCTCAAGCCCTGCCTCCTGGCGCATCATGTTGATGGCGCGGATCAGGTCGCGGGCCCCGCCTTCCAGCTCCAGCTCCGGGGTGATCTCGGTGTCGAGGGCGACCGCGAAGCCGTCGCCGTCCTGCACCGCGAAGCCGTCGCGGGCGCGCGTTCGCAGCTCGAACTCGCCCGGCTCGAGGCGCCACTCCCCCACCTCAACGTGTCCGTCCTTGAGGCTGAAATCACCCTCGCGCAGGAGGCCGCGGATCATGCCCAGGTCGCGTCCGTAGCGCGGGCCCAGCACCTTCAGCAGCGGCATCACCTCGACCTCGGCGAACTCCTCCGCCGACGTCGCCAGGCGCACCGCCTTCACCCCCAGCTCGGCGGCGATCAGATCGACATGGCGGCCGACCTGGTCGCGCCGGGTGGCGTCGTCGGTGGCGACGATCACCTCCGCAAGCGGCTGGCGCAGCTTGACACCGGCGTCGTTGCGCGCCTGATGCCCGAGCCGCACCACCGCGCGCACGCTCGCCATCGCGGCCATCAGCGCGTCGTCGGTGAGGGCCGCATTCACCTCGGGATACGAGGACAGGTGCACGCTCTCGGGCGCCTCGGCACAGGCTCCCCGCACCAGGTTCTGCCACAGATCGTCCGCGAGGAACGGCATCACCGGCGCCACGCAGCGCAGCAGCTGCACGAGGGCGTACCAGAGCGTCTCGTAAGCGGCGCGCTTGTCGTCGGCGTCGCCCGACTTCCAGAACCGCTGCCGCGACGCGCGCACGTACCAGTTGGAGAGGTCCTCCACGAACGCCTCCACCGCGCGCACCAGCCGCGGCGAGTCGTAGCTGTCCAGCGCCGCCCGGCACTCGGCCACAAGCGACTGGGTGAGCGCCCGCATCCAGCGGTCGAGCGGGGTGGCGCCGGCCGGGTCGGGGCCGG
>DASUHV010000244.1:0-11646 GCA_036273355.1 Gaiellales bacterium | reverse complement strand
GAGCGCGGCCGCGCCGCCGGTCACCTCGGTGGCGTGGATGTTGGCGTCGACCCAGACGGCCGGCTTGTCGCGGGCCGGCCCGGTGGCCTCGTCGGTCACCTCGCACATCCAGATGTCTCGGCCCTCGTGGGAACGCCCGATCGAGACGAGGGTGAGCAGCTGCGGACGCTCCGCCGTCCACGCCTCGAGCAGTTCGGTCAGCTCCTGGTAGCGGGGCCAGTGGTCGAAGGGCGCGGGCGTCAGCGGTGCGGGCACGGGGGCGATCCTAGCCGCGGATCGACACGCCACCGGTTGTGAACCGCCGGGCTATGCGCTACGTATTCGACTCGTGCTCCATCCCACCCGACGCCGCCTGCTGCTGATCTGCGCCATCTCGGTGCTGTGGATCGCCGCCGTGCTGCTCGCAGACCGTGGTGCCGGCATCTGGACACAGCGGACGCTGGGCGCCTTCACCTGGGTACTGCTGCTCGCGCTGCTCCGCGGCGAGAGCCGCTCGGTGCGCTACCAGGTGGGTGCAGTGATCGTCGCGGCGACCATGCTCGAGTACACGGCCTCGCCGCTGCTCGGCCTCTACACCTACCGGCTGCACAACGTGCCCAGCTTCGTCCCACCCGGGCACGGGCTCGTCTACCTGGCCGCGCTGACGATCGGCGGCGCCATGTACGGCACCCGCGCCGGCGTCTGGTTCCCGCGCGCCGTGCTGGTGGTGGCCGGCGCCTGGGCGGTGTGGGGACTGGCGATCAGCGCCCGGCCGGACGTCGGCGGTGCTGTCCTCTACCTGTTCCTGGCCGCCTTCATCCTGCGGGGCCGCGCGCCGCTGGTCTACGCCGCGGCGTTCGTCGTCACGGCGTACCTCGAGATCGTCGGCACCAACGTCGGCACCTGGGCCTGGGCGCACCACTCCCCGATGGGTCTGGTCTCGCTCGGCAATCCGCCCAGCGGCATCGCCGGCGGCTACTGCTTCCTCGACATGGTCGGCATCTACGTGGCGGCCCGCCTGGCCCGGGTGCACGCGCCCGAGGTGGTGCTGGAGCCGGCGCCCGAGCCGGCCGTCGCGTAGCGGCGGCGCCTAAAGCGATCTTCGCGTTCTGCCGATACCGGCGGTGCTCCCCAGGGAGCCATCGCCATGGGATGTCCGCACTTCATCCGCTGGTCGCCACTGGTCGCGATCGCCCTGCTTTTGACCGCCAGCGCCGGGTCGCACGCCGCCACGCCCGGCATCTACGAGGTCTGGGGAGCCTCACGGGACGTGGCCTCGCGCCCGTACGTGCACGGCGGGCAGATCGTGCTGCAGTGGAGCGACGTCGAGCCCTCACGCGGCCACTTCAACTGGTCCGGCCTCTACTCCCAGCTGGATGCCTACCGGGCGATGGGCAAGACGGCGACCGTCCAGATCAACTCGACCAACGGCAAGCCCGGTTGGATCTGGAACGTCGTCGCCCGCTGCGGATCGGTCAACGGCCAGGCGGTGCCGCAGTACTGGAACCCCACGTACCTGACGCTGCAGAGCGAGCTCGTGAACGGCCTGGCAGCCGCCATCCGCGCCTATCCGCATCCCGAGACGGTGGCGCTGGTGCGAGCCAGCCCGAACGCGATCGGCACCGAGCTGACGATGCTGCCGCACAGTGCCACGTGCACGGCCGTCGCGCCGGCCGTGACCGTCGGCGGGGGGTGGTCGCCGACTGTCGCCCACACCTACTTCCGAAACGTGATGGGCCTGTACGACTCCGCCATGACGCCCGACATCCACGTGGCGCTGCGCGCCGAGGCGTTCATCTCGGACGGGGCGCCGCTCAGCTGGCTGGGCCCGAACGGCGCGTGGATCATGGGCACCGCCTCCGACATCGATTACAACCCCAGCCGCGACGCGTTTGACGTGTACGCCCGCAGGTGGGACCGGGCGGGGCGGACCGTCGCCTACTGGGAGCCGATCTCGTACCGGGGCAAGCACAACCTGGTCAGCTGGAACTACTGGCGGATCCTGCTGGAGCTGTACAAGGGCGTGTCGTACATCGCCGTCTACGGCGAGCAGATCCGGCACGGCGGCAGTCCTCAGTACCGCGCCGCCTTCGACTTCGCGAACCGGTATGCGGGCAGCGCGGCGACGCCGCAGACGTCTCCGGGAGCGTTCATCGCGCTGCGCAAGGGCCGCGGCCGCACGGCCGGGAACCTCGGTCAGTTCATGACCCAGTACGCGCCCGGCCTCACGTCAACGGCGCTCAGCAGCGGGCAGGGCAGGCACATGATCGGGCCGGCCCGCCAGCGCTTCGGCCGCTACGCGCGGCGGATCGCCGGACACACCTCGCGGTCGCGGATGGGCTTCCGGCTGAACAACGACTTCGTGGCCGGCGTCAGCGGCCGCAAGGTGGTGATCGGGGTCTGGTACCTGAACGGCGGCCACGGCCGCTTCCGGGTGTCGTGGGGGAGGTCGGCCTCGGACCGGCACGTCGTGCACAAGACCGGCACCGGACGCTGGAAGCACTTCACGACGACGATCGACGGCTCGCTGCTGCGGGGGCGGCTGGCCCACGGCTGCGACATCTCGCTGAAGGCGCTGGGCCGCTCCAGGACCATCTTCCACATGGTCGAGGTACGCGTCCCGGGCAGGTAGCATGGCCGCGTGCCGGCCACCCTGCCTCTCGACCTCGAGCGCTATCCGATCGATGACCTCGGCGGCGAGCGGGCGCGAGCGCTGATCGCCGACTGCCGCTCGCAGCTGGAGCGCACCGGCCTCTGCCTGCTGCCGGGGTTCCTGGGGCCGGATGCGGTGGCGCAGTCGGTGGCTGAGCTCGAGCCGCGGGTGGAGGGTGCCTTCCGCAAGGAGCGGGCGATCGTGGCCATGAACGAGTCCGAGATCGACTCGTCGCTACCGCTGGACGATCCCGTCCGCACGGCCCATCGCCACTCGATGCGCACGATCGCCTACGACCTGATCGATGAGGCCTCCCCGATCCGGGCGCTGTACGAGTGGGAGGGCATGACGGGATTCCTGTCGGAGGTGCTCGGGTACCGGGTGTATCGCTGCGCCGACCCGCTGATCGCCCTGATGATCTCGGCCATGCCTCCGGGCGGGGAGCAGGGCTGGCATTTCGACGACAACGAGTTCGTGGTCTCGCTGCTGCTGCAGAGGCCGGTGGTCGGGGGCGAGTTCGAGTACGCGCCCATGATCCGCAGCGAGCAGGATCCGGCCAATGACCGCATCCGCGACGTGTTCCAGGGCGTCGGCGACGACGTGCGCGTGGCGCCGCTCGAGCCGGGCACGCTTGCCCTGTTCCGCGGCACGCGGTCGCTGCACCGGGTCTCGCCTGTGGTCGAGGGGCCGACGCGCCTGATCGCACTGCTCAGCTTCGACCGCGACCCGGGCATGGTGTTCCCGGCCAAGGCGCAGCTGAACAACACGGGTCGCACGACGCACGGGTGAACGTCGGGGCATATCTCGACCGGATCGGCTACGCGGGGGCGGCCGAGCCCACATATGCAGTGCTAGCCGTGCTGCAGCGT
Organism: Gaiellales bacterium; assembly: GCA_036273355.1. Lineage (GTDB taxonomy): Bacteria > Actinomycetota > Thermoleophilia > Gaiellales > JAICJC01 > JAICYJ01. The sequence continues at coordinate 8,145 of DASUHV010000244.1, read as the reverse complement.
GCGCACATGCTGACGGTTCCGTTCGAGAACCTGGATATCGCGCTCGGGCGCCGGCTGGTGCTCGACCGCCGCGCCAACTACGCGAAGATCGTGGAGCGGCGGCGAGGCGGCTGGTGCTTTGAGCTGAACGGCCTGTTTGCCTGGCTGCTGGAACAGCTGGGCTACCGCGTCACGCTGCTTGGCTCGCGGGTGGAGGGCGAGCGCGGCGCCGGCTGGGAGCTGGCCCACCTGCTGTTGCGGGTCGACCTCGACCGGCCCTACCTGGTCGACGTGGGCTTCGGCGAGGGCTCGCTGGAGCCGGTGCCGCTGGAGCAGGTGGCCGACGGCGTGATGCGACACCGAAACGGGCTGAGCGTCGTGTTCACCACCAGCCCGCGGCGGCTGGAGGAGTTCCAGGGCATGTCCGACTTCCTGCAGACGTCACCGGAGTCCGGGTTCGTGAGGACCCGGGTCTGCACGGTGGCGCTGCCGGACGGTCGACTGCGCCTGCGCGAGCTCGTGCTCAGCGAGCGGCACGGCCACGAGGTCAGCGAGCGGGAGCTGTCCGGCGAGCAGGAGTGGCGCGACTGCCTGCTGGAGCGGTTCGGCGTCGCGCTCTAGTCGATGTCCCGGAAGAACGTGAAGTAGAACTGCCGCCAGGCCGTCCACCAGTCGTCGGCGCGTGAGACCAGGGTGCGCCCGTCGACGATCTCGACCACGGCGTGGTGGCGGTAGCGCTCGACCTCTTCGCTGGTGGCCAGCTCGACGGTGATCTCGCAGGGCTTGCCGGGGTCGTAGGGCGGCACCGCGTCGAGGTTGGACAGCGCCTTCGCGGCGGCGTCCTCGATCAGCTCGCGGGCCCGCAGCGGCGAGATGTGACGGGCGCTGAAGCGGCCCAGGCCCTGCTTCACCGCGACCGTCGTCAGGCCGCCGCCCAGCAGCTCCTGCGCCTCGCGGCAGGTGGCGCGGTCGCCCGTCACCATCAGCACCGGGCAGCCCCAGGTGCCGCACAGGGCCGCGTTGATGCCGGTCTCCCCGACCAGCGTGCCGTTGAACGACAGGTTGCGCCAGCCGGTTCCGGACACGGTGTGGTTCATGACGCCGTCCGGAGTGCCCGCCTTGGCGTGCATGCCCACGAGCAGGGCTGCGTCGCAGCCATCCTCGAGGAACTCGGTGTACTCGCTCCACTCCTGCTGCACGACGAAGTCGCAGCGGCGATCGAGCAGGTCAGGGATCAGCGAGTTGAACGTCCAGCCCTTGCCGGCGCCGTGGCAGTCCATCACCACGACCTCCGTTGCCCCGCCGGTGAACGCGCCCCGCACGGCCGCGTTGATCTCCTCGGTGTAGAGACGCGACCGATCGGCGTGGAGCGCCTCGCCGCCCTCGGTCTCGGGCCACTTGGTGACGCCGGCGACGCCCTCCATATCGCTGATGATGAAGACCTTCACGGCCGATAGCCTACAGACGTGTTTGAGCTGTTTCTGCGAGAGGAGCTGATCTCCATGGCCGCCGACGACGGCGCCATGCGGGAGCGGCTGGTCGAGGACGGCAGCCTGTTCGACGGGTACAACCCGCTGATGGCGATCGTCCACCGCCGCAACGGGGACCGCCTGGGCGAGATGGTGGACGCGCACGGCTGGCCGGGGGCGCCGATGGTCGGCGAGGACGGAGCCGACGCGGCGTGGCTGGTGCTGCACCACGCGATCGGCGATCCGGCGCTGCAGCGCCGCTGCCTGCCGCTGCTCGAGCAGGCGGCCGCCCAGGGCGAGATCCCGGCGTGGCATCCGGCCACCCTGCTCGACGGCATCCGCTTCTACGAGGGGCGCCCGCAGGTCTACGGAAGCATGTTCGACTGGGACGAGTCGGGGTGCCTGGTGCCGTGGGCGATCGAGGACGCCGAGGGCGTCGACGAGCGCCGTGCTTCGGTGGGACTACCGCCGCTGGCCGATCAGGTCGCAAGCGCGCAGGCGGCGGCCGAGCGGGAGGGCGACCACAGGCCGGCCGACCCGGCCGGGCGGCGGGACGAGGCCGAGCGCTGGGCACGCTCGGTCGGCTGGCGCGACTGAGGCGAGTCTTGTCACGGCTCTGGTGCAGCCGTGCAACGCCCCGCGCGACTGAATCGGGCTCAGAGCCCGACTCGGCCGCCGTGGGCGGTCCGGCACGCGATCGTTGCGGGTCGTCGCGGAACCGTGACGGGCGGCCGCGTGGTTGAGCGGTGCCGGGAGCGGACGGCGTGATGTTTCCGGCGGTCGGGTGTGCGGATCGTTGCGGAGGTGGCCGGAATCGTTGCGGCGCCGTGAGGATCGTTGCGGGATTGCGTGTCACGCACCGGTCACGGATCTGCCCGGGCTCTTCCGGAACAGGAGCAGCGCGAACCCGAGCGTGTCCCGGCCGCCCAGCTCCGTGTAGCGCCGCCGGCCGTTTCGGATCCAGTCCAGGAACGCTGCCAGGCCCGGCTCGCCGGGATGCTCGGCCGCGTAGCGCTCGCCGTTCGCGGCCCAGGTCGCCTCGTAGCCATCCCACTGCTCGACGCTGCTCGGTAGCGCCCTCACCAGTGTCAGGCCGTGTGGCGCGCCGATCGCCAGCGTCGCCTGCCAGTCCAGCATGTCGTCGATCGTCGCCCCCAGCGCGTCCAGGTAGACCTCGCCGGGCGGTTGCCGCCAGTAGCCGTCGCCCAGCAGCACCAGGCCGCCCGGCCGGGCCAGCGCGGCCAGCTGGCCGATGCCGCTGACGGCGCCCACCGAGCAGACCAGGTCGAACGACTCGGGCTCGGCCGGGAACGACCGCGCGTCGCCGGCCACCAGCCGGACGCCCGGGATCGGCGACGTGCCCGGGTGCAGATCGACGCCGGTGCCGTCGATCGGCGCGCGCGACGCGAGCCACCGCAGCAGCGCGCCTTTTCCGCAGCCGAGGTCGAGCACCCGCGCCCCGGTGGGCAGCTCGGCTCCGTCGAGCAGCCGCTCGAAGCTGGTCTCGTCGTATGGCCCCATGAACTCCAGGTCACCGTGCGCGATCCGTGACCAGTCGCTGCGCTGCATCAGTCCAGGTACTGCACGAAGCCGCCCGGCTCCAGCCGTGCCGGCGGCTGCCAATCGCGGTCGGCGTAGCCCAGGTGCAGCAGTCCCAGCACGTGCTCGTCGTCTCCGACCCCGGCGGCGGCCCGGCCCTCGGGGCTTCGCAGCACCTCCGGTGTGCGCCAGTAGCTAGCGATCCCGCGCGCGTGGGCGGCCAGCATGATCGCGTAGACGGCGCAAGCCCCAGCCGCCGCGTCCTCCTCGTCCTGGGACGCGTCGCCGGTCTGGACAACAGAGCAGGCGACCAGCGTGGGGGCACGATCGAGCTTGGCCGCGCCCTCCGGGTGCGCCTGCTTCAGCGCCTCCAGCGACCGTGGCCCCAACACCCGGAACCGCCACGGGTTCGTGAGGTGGTGGTTGGGCGCCCAGCGGGCCAGCTCGAACAGCTGGTCGAGCTGCTCGCGCGGCACCGGATCGGGCCCGTACACCTTGTGCGTGCGGCGCGTGCGGATCGCCTCATCGACGTTCACCGCAGCCGCCCATGGGAGTGGTGGAGCATGTCGCGGGAACTGTAGACTCGGCGTCATGAGGATCAGGGCAGCCGTGCTTGAGGAGTTCGGGGCGCCGTTGGTCGTGCAGGAGCTCGACCTGGCCGATCCCCGCGCGGGTGAGGTGCTGGTGCGCCTGGTCGCCTGCGGCGTCTGCCACACAGACCTCTACACCGCCTCGGGCGCCGACCCCTCCGGGTACGCGCCGACCGTGCTCGGCCACGAGGGCGCGGGGGTGGTCGAGAAGATCGGCCCGGACGTCGATTCGCTGGCCGTCGGCGACCACGTGGTCACCCTGTTCTCGCCCCAGTGCGGCAAGTGTGTGCACTGCCTCAGCCCCAAGACCAACCTCTGCCTGGCCATCCGCGACATGCAGGGCAAGGGCTACCTGCCCGACGGCACGGCGCGCCTGTCCCGCGACGGCGAGCCGATCCGCCACTTCATGGGCACGTCCACGTTCGCCGAGTACACGGTGATGCCCGAGATCGCGCTGGCGAAGGTCTCACCGGAGGCATCGCTGGAGGGCGCCGCGCTGTTCGCCTGCGGCCTCTCGACCGGCCTCGGCGCCGCCATGAACACCGCCAAGGTGGAAGCCGGATCGACCTGCGTCGTGTTCGGCGCCGGCATGGTCGGGCTGGGCGCCGTGGCCGGCTGCCGCCTGCAGGGCGCCGAGCGGATCATCTGCGTGGACATGTCGGAGGGCCGGCTCGAGCTCGCGCGGGGGCAGGGCGCCACCGAGACCATGACCGGCGGCGACGACGCCGTCGAGCGGATCGTCGAGATGACCGGCGGCTTCGGCGCGGACTACACCTTCGAGGCCACCGGCAACGTCAAGGTGATGCGTCAGGCCGTGGAGTCGGCGCGCATGGGCTGGGGCCTGTGCACCGTGTGCGGGGTGGCCGGCCGTGGTGAGACGCTGGACGTGATCCCGCGCTTCCTGATCACCGGCCGGCGGATCGCCGGCAGCTCGTTCGGCGGCGTCAAGGGCCGCGACGGTGTGCCCCGCCTGGTCGACATGTGGCTGGACGGAGAGATCGACGTCGACCCCTTCATCTCCCACCACATCACGCTGGACGAGGTCAACCACGGCTTCGAGCTGATGGAGGCGCAGGACGGCATCCGCAGCGTGATCGGGTTCGGCGCCGCGTGATCATCGAGCGGGTCGAGCACCCGACCTGGACGTCGAACGCCTACCTGGTCGCCGATCACCACGGCGGCCACGGTGTCTACATCGACGGCAACGGCGTCACCGAGCCGCTGGCGGCCCGGGTTGCGACCGATGACATCACCATCACCCACGTGCTGGTCACGCACGGTCACGCCGACCACGTGGTCGGCGTGGAGGAGACTGCCGCCCGGCTGGGCGTGCCGCTGCTGCGCTGGCCGGAGCTGGCCGACGGGCAGGAGGTGCAGTCCGGCGATCTGCGGATCCAGGCCATCTACACCCCGGGCCACTGCACCGACCACCTCAGCTTCCTGGTCGACCAGAGCGACGTGTTCACCGCCGACGTCCTGTTCAAGGGCACCCTGGGCGGCACCACCGGCGGCGGTGAGAACGGCTACGCGGACATGCGCCGGTCGATCGACCGCCTGATGGAGCTCGACCCGGCCGTGCGGGTGCACCCCGGCCACACGCTGCCGACCACCATCGGCGACGAGTGGGAGCACAACCCGTTCATCCGCATCTGGCGCGGCCTCGACCCGGAGGGCGACGCGCCCTGCACGGTGCGCGGCCAGCCGGCCACCCTGATCCTGTGGGCGCCCGACTACGACGGCACCAACAAGGCCTGGGTGCGCTATCCGGACGGCCGCGACGCGATCGTGGGTGGGTCGCAGGTCGAGCGCTGATGGCCTGGACGGTGGCGCAGATCGAGGCGGTGGGCAGCACCGCCGAGCCGGGGTTCTGGGAGGAGTGGGCCCGGGAGCCCGGCTTCGGCAGCCGCTGGCAGTCGATCGGCGATCACTTCGGGATCGCCGGATTCGGCGTCAACGCCAACGTCGCCGACGCCGGCCGCGAGCTGATCGTTCCGCACAGCGAGACCGAGTACGGCGGCCAGGAGGAGCTGTACCTGCTGCTCCGCGGCCGCGCCCGCTTCACCTGCGACGGCGAGACGGTCGAGCTGGACGCCGGCGAGATGATGCACGTCAGCCCCGAGGTGGTGCGGGATGCCGTCGCGCTCGAGGACTCGACGCTGGTGCTGTGCGTCGGCGGCACGCCCGGACAGGCCTACTCACCGAGCTGATGGCGACGCGCGCCGACCCGCTCGCTGCGGGAGCCGTGGGTGGCCGGGAGGGGCAGTTCGTGCTGGTCGAATGGTCCGATCCGGGCGGCCTCACCAGCCGCGAGCGGCCGATCGCCGGGCTGCACGTCCACCACTCAGACGACGAGGCCTGGTACGTGCTCGAGGGCACGCTCGGGTTCCGCGTGGGCGACGACGAGGTGGAGGCAGGCCCCGGCGCGGCGGTGTTCGTGCCGCGGGGGACGCCGCACGCGTTCTGGAACGCGGGTGCCGGTCCGGCGCGGTACGTGCTCGTGATGCCGCCGCGGCTGCAGGCGCTGGTCGAGGCGCTGCACGCTCCCAGCGCCGGCGACTTCGCGGCCATCTTCCGCGAGCACGCGTCCGAGCTGCTCTAGCGGTCGCGGCGGATCCGGCTCAGCCAGCCGCTGCCGGGATCCTCTTCGGGCTCGACGCCGTCCTCGACGACGACCAGCTCGCGCAGTGCCGCGATCGACAGGCCGGGCTGCTCAGAGGGCTCCTGGCCCCCGGACAGCACGCGGTCGATCTTGGCGATGCTGTCGTTGTCGACGTGCAGGAACCGGCAGCCGACCACGGTGTGTCCCGGCTGGTGGGCGGGTCGCACGGAGGCCACGCGCACCTCGCCGTTGATCGAGTCGGCGAAGAAGCGTCCGTGGAACATGAGCCGGTCGCCGACCCGCAGCACACGGGCGGTCGTGAAGGCGACGCCGGTGCGCGAGAGGTCGTCGAGCGTGCCGTCCACGCGGTCGCGGTCGACCACCTCCTGGCAGTTGACCGCCTCCAGCCAGGCAACGCCGCCGATCGGCACGCGTTCGGACGCCCGCCGGCTCTTGTCCACCTGGATGGCGCCGGGCACGAGCTGCACCATCGCAAGATCCTGGGTGTGGTAGCTGGCGTCATCGACGTTCAGGTGCAGCTCCCACGGCCGCGCGTCCGGGCCGACCACCCGGCCGGTAAGCGTCATGCCGGTGGCGACGGACAGGCGCGGCGCCGTGACCGTCGCGCGCTCGCCCTCGAGCGAGATCAGATGGATGCGCAGGATGCCGCCGCCGTGCAGTTCCAGCTCCACGTCGGGCTTGTTGAACAGCAGCGACATCGCATCTGTTGGCGAGAGTGTCATGGCCCCGGTATCGGCCATCCGGCGCCGATGCCTTAGCGTTTGAGGAGTATCGGCGGCTACAGGAACGTCGCGATGATCGCGATCGCGATCGGCACGACGAACCAGGCCAGCGCCGTCAGCGCGATCGCGGCCGCCGCGATCGCCGCGCTGTCGTCCCGGGGCGGGTTGCCGCAGTGGCCGATCGTCTCGTACAGCGCCGCCAGCGACGGGTCGAGCGTCACCTTGATGCGGCGGTGGGCGAGACCGGCGCCCTGCAGCAGCACCCACGCCAGCACGGCGAACACGATCGCCAGGATCACGCCCAGCGGCACGATCAGCAACGGCCCCTGGCCCTTGACCGCGCCGAACTGGCGGGCGATCGACGCCAGCACCGGCACCGCAGCGCCGCCGATCAGCACGGTCGGCAGCGGCAGGCTTCCGCCCTTATAGCCGAGCGACAGGCGATCGGCCTGGATCCGCGCCCGCGCCAGCATCCGGCGCTCGGCGCTGTCCGTCTGCGACTGGCTCTCCCGGCGTGCGTACAGGCGAGACAGGGCGTGCACGACATTGGAGACGTGGCCGCGCACGATCGTGCGCGCCACGAACTGCACGGCTCCGGCGGCGGCACCCGAGAACGGGCCCAGCCGGCGCAGCACCGGATGCTTCCAGCCGTCGCGGTCGAGCACCTCCAGAGCCCGCATCACCAGGCGGTGGCTCTGCTCGAACCGATCCGGGTGCGCGAGCGGGCCGGCGGCGGCGATCTCGCCCAGCAGGGCGGCCTCGGTGCGCGTGTCCACGCCGATCTCCGCCAGCGCCCGCTCGGCGGCCTCGTCCGGGTCTCCGCTCAGCAGCTGGAAGGTGGTGGCCAGCTGCTGGGTGACCTCGTCCAGGATCAGGTGGTCATCGGGGAGCTGACCCGGAGCGTCCATTCCCGCCTACGGTAGCGACCGGCCCGGCGGGCGCAGCAGCGGCCGGTTAACCGTTCCATAACGGTCAGACGTTGCATGGTTAGTGAATATTCACTAATCTACCTGTCATGGCCGTGGCACCGAGACAGCGACTGACCCGCGACGAGCGGTACGAGACGATCCTTGCGGCTGCCCGCACTGTCTTTGCCCGGCATGGCTACCACCGGGCCGGCACCGCCGAGATCGCCCGCGCGGCCGGCTGCTCGGAGCCGATGCTGTACAAGCACTTCCCGTCCAAGCAGGCCCTGTTCGCGGCCGTGCTGGTCGACGCGACGGCCC
>DASUHV010000243.1:0-2073 GCA_036273355.1 Gaiellales bacterium | reverse complement strand
CCTGCTGCTGAACGTGTGCGACCGCATCCTCGGCAACTGCCTGTGCCCGCTGGGCGACGCGATGGCGATGCCGGTGGCGAGCTACGTCACCCACTTCCGCGACGAGTTCCAGCGCCACATCGACGAGGGCGGCTGCCCGTTCACGGAGCACAGCCCGATCTCAGGCCTCTACCACGAGCCGGCGGTGGTGTCGTGAGCGAGTTCCGGGAGGCATTCCTGCGCGCCCGCCGGCGGCTCGAGAATGGGGAGGATCCCGAGCTGGTCGTGCCCGAGGTGATGGCCGCGGCCGAGGCGCCGGAGGAGATCGAGCTGGCCGAGGCGCTGTGGGACGAAGGCGAAGACGAGGACGAGGACGAGGCCGGCTGATGGCGACCGTCGAGACCGACACCGTCACGCTGACCATCAACGACCGCGAGGTGACCGTGCCCAAGGGCATGTCGCTGGTCGAGGCGGCGGCCGAGGCCGGCATCGAGGTGCCGGTGTTCTGCTATGAGCCGCGCCTGGGCGCGGCCGTCGGAGCCTGCCGCATGTGCCTGGTCGAGATCGAGGGCATCCCCAAGCTGCAGACCGCCTGCACGACGCCGGTCACCGACGGCATGGTCGTGCACTCGCACTCCGACCGCGCCCGCGAGGGCCAGGACGCGGTGCTCGAGTTCATCCTGATCAACCACCCGCTCGATTGCCCCGTCTGCGACAAGGGTGGCGAGTGCCCACTGCAGGATCTGACGTTCCGCTACGGCCCCGGCAACACCCGCATGACGCTGCCCAAGCGTACCCACACCAAGCCGGTGCCGATCTCGCCGCTGATCAAGCTCGACCGCGAGCGCTGCATCCTCTGCTACCGCTGCACGCGATTCAGCGAGGACGTGTCCGGCGACCTGCAGCTGGTGACGGAGCACCGCGGCGCCAACTCGATCATCACCACGTTCGAGGGCCGGCCGTACGACGGCGAGTTCTCTGGCAACGTCACGGAGCTGTGCCCCGTGGGCGCGCTCACCTCGACGTCCTACCGGTTCCGCGGCCGGCCGTGGGAGATCCAGAACATCCCGACGGTGTGCGGAGAGTGCCCGATCGGCTGCAACACGTACGCGACCATCCGCGAGGGCCGGGTGGCGCGGGTGCTGTCGCGCAACAACCCTGCGGTCGACGACGGCTGGCTCTGCGACCGTGGGCGCTACACGTTCCCCAGCCTGGAGTCCGACCAGCGCATCACCGCTCCCCTGATCCGCGGCGGCCGCGGGCTGGAGCCGGTGGACGGCTCCACGGCGCTCGACCACATCGCCGACCGGCTGCGGGCGGCGGTCGAGCGGTTCGGCCCCGGCTCGGTGGCGATCATCGCCTCCGGCGACCAGACCAGCGAGGAGGCGCACCTGTGGGCGCGCATCCAGGAGCAGGCACTCGGTGGCGGCCCGATCGTGTGCGGCCCGGAGGGCGGCGCCGGCTGGGGCGAGCTGGCCGCGCACTCGGCCACGATCGCCGACCTGGACGACGCCGACCTGATCGTCGTCGCCGGAGCCACCGACCTGGTGCACCGCGCGCCGATCCTGGAGCTGCGCATCCGTCGCGCCGTCGACCGCGGCGCGCGCGTTGTCACGATCGGCGCCGGCGCCACACGCCTGGACACGTTGCGCGCAGCCGAGCACATCTCAGCCGCGCCGGGCACCACCCACGCGGCGCTGCTGGCCGCGTCCCAGGGCGTGGCGCTGAAGGGCCTCGGCGACCGCTCGGTGATCCTCTGGAACGGTCGCATGAGCGCGCCGGTGGCAACGGTGCTGGCCCACGTCGCGCACACCAGCGGCTGCCGCGTGCTGCCCACGCCGCTGGCGGCGAACGAGCTCGGCTGCCAGGCCGCGGGCCTGGGGACGCACACGCCGGCCGAGGCTTTGGAGGCCGTCGAGCAGGGCCGGGTCAAGGCCGTGGTGCTGCTCGGCGCCGACCCGGTCGGAGGCTGGCCCGGCGGCGACCGCTGGCGGGGGCTGATGGAGCGAGCCTTCTTCGCGCTGCAGGTGAGCCCGTTCCAGACCGGCTCCAGCGGCTGGGCGACGACGATCGTGCCGTCGCCGATGCCGCTCG
>DASUHV010000242.1:0-2277 GCA_036273355.1 Gaiellales bacterium | reverse complement strand
CCAGCTGCGGGGCGCTCAGCACCAGCCCGGCCACGCAGCCGGTGACGAGCGGAGCGGCCGCCGGCCGCGGCGCGCGCAGGGGCGGGCGCTGCGCCAGGAAGACGGCAGCCGCTGCCAGCGCCAGGCCGGTCGTCACAAAGGTGCTGCCCAGCAGCCCGACCCCGACGGCACCTGCCACCATCGCCGTCCAGGCCAGGCCGCAGGCGGCCAGCGCCCCGACGGCGAACCGCTCGGACGCAGGCCGGTCGTGGGCCAGCGCGCTGCCGGCCACCCAGACCCAGGCCAGGAGGGCCAGCAGCATGATCGCTCCGGCGGTGTCTGCGGACATCAGCACGCGAGGCTACCGGCCTCACCGGCCGCGGGGTTTCAACTAGCATCCGCCTGGTGATCGGTGCGACCCTCACGAGCCCGGTGCAGCTGGTCCTGGACAAGGCGCTGTCCGGCGAGCGCATCTCCGACGACGACGCGCGCACGCTGCTCGAGTCGCGCGAGCTGGTGCGGATCGGACGCGCCGCCCACGAGCTGCGCTGCCGGCGGACGCCCGCCGACCGGGTCACGTTCATCGTCGACCGCAACCTCAACTACACAAACATCTGTTACACCGACTGCAACTTCTGCGCCTTCTACCGGCGGCCCGGTGACAGGCGCGAGGGCTACACGCTGCCGCGGCCGGTGATCTACAAGAAGATCGAGGAGACGCTGGCGCTGGGCGGGACGGCGCTGCTGATGCAGGGTGGCCACAACCCCGAGCTCGGCATCGACTGGTATGAGGACCTGTTCCGGTCGATCAAGGCGCGCTACCCGATCCACCTGCACGCCCTGTCACCGAGCGAGGTGCAGCACATCGCGCGCAAGGCCAAGCTGACGCCGTCAGAGACGCTCTCGCGGCTGCGCGACGCCGGCCTTGACTCGCTGCCCGGCGGCGGCGCCGAGATCCTGGTCGATCGCGTGCGCACCATCATCTCGCCGATCAAGACCACCTCCGACGAGTGGCTGGGGATCATGCGGGCGGCCCACCGCCTCGGCATGAGCACCACCGCCACAATGATGTGGGGCCACGTCGAGACGCTGGACGAGCGAGTCGAGCACCTGCGGCGGATCCGCGAGCTGCAGGACGAGATGCACGGCTTCCGTGCCTTCATCAGCTGGACGTTCCAGCCCGACAACACGGAGCTGGCGCAGCAGGTGACGTGGTATCCGACCAGCTTCGACTACCTGCTGATGCAGGCGGTCAGCCGCATCTACCTCGACAACGTCGACCACATCCAGAGCTCGTGGGTGACGCAGGGCATCAAGATCGGTCAGGTGGCGCTGTTCTACGGCGCCGACGACATGGGCTCGATCATGATCGAGGAGAACGTGGTCTCGGCCGCAGGGACGACGCACCGGGCGGGTGTCGAGGACTTCCTGCACACGATCCGAAACGCGGGCTTCCGGCCGTCGCAGCGAGACACGCTGTACCGGACGGTGCGCGACTTCCCGCTCGCCGCCGCGTCGTGAAGGCGTCCGTCTCGAGGCGGATGCCGTCGGCCGCCCCCCAGGACGTCTGGGACGTGATCAGCGATCCCCACCGCCACGTGCGCACCCTGCCGACGTCGGTGTCGCAGGTCGAAGTGCTCGGCTCCGGTGAGATCTCGTGCACGGTGTCGGCGATGGGCAAGAGCGAGCGGATGCTGGTGCGGCGGACGACGCTCGACCCGCCGCGGCGCCTGGTCGAGGAACGGGTGGACGGCATCCGTGAGGGCACCACCGAGTTCGTGGTCGAGCCGGACGGCGGCGGCAGCCGCGTCACGCTGACCGCCGTCGTCGCGCTGCCGCGGCTGGTGGCGGGACTGGCAAGGGGGCACATCGAGCAGGGCCTCACCCGGCAGCTGGAGCTGCTCGAGCAGGAGGCGTCGTCGTGAGCAGCGCCATGGACTGGGGGGCGAACGACCCCGGCGCGCCCGCGAGCTACGAGCGGTATCTGGCGCCGGCCATGTTCGTGCCGCTGGCGGAGGCGGTGGCGGAGGCGGTCGAGGTCAGCCCCGGCGAGCGCGCGCTCGACGTCGCCTGCGGGACGGGCGTGCTGACCCGCACGATCGCGTCCCGCTGCGGCTCCGGCGGGCACGTCACCGGCCTTGATCTGGGCGAGGGCATGCTCGCGCGGGCGCGCACGTGGCCGCCCGTCGAGGGCGATGCGCCGATCGACTACGTGCAGGGCTCGGCCGACCAGCTGCCGTTCGAGGACGGGGCGTTCACCCTGGTCACCTGTCAGCAGGGGCTGCAGTTCTTCCCCGA
>DASUHV010000241.1:0-3684 GCA_036273355.1 Gaiellales bacterium | reverse complement strand
CCGGAGATGAGGGTCGGGAAGAACCGGTTGCCGGTCAGCACGGCGACGGAGTGCGGCGGCAGCGTGGTGAGCACGCCGGTGGGATCGAGCAGGTTGTGCACCGGGTTGTAGCCGAGCAGCGCGGCGAACACGGTGGACACCGGCGGCAGGTGCGCGATCCGCTCCGCCGTGGCGTGCGGGACGCCGTGCGCCTGCAGGCCGCCCAGCATCGTCTCGGGCAGCGTGGAGGCCAGGCCCAGGATCATGAGCGTGAAGAAGATGCCGATCGAGAGCACCTGGGCCGAGTTCTGGAAGGTCTGGTTCATGCCGCCGCCGGCGCCGCGGTCGGTGGCGGGCAGGCTGTTCATCACCGCGGCCCGGTTGGGCGAGGCGAACATGCCCATCGAGAGGCCGTTCAGCAGCAGGATGCCGGCGAACGTGGGGTAGGAGAAGTTGGTCGGGAGCAGCATCAGCAGGCCGAAGCTGACGGCCGCGCCGATCATGCCGGCGGTCGCGAACGGGCGCGCGCCGAAGTGGTCGGAGAGGAACCCCGATGTCGGCCCCGCGATCAGGAATCCGGCCGTCAGCGGCAGCATGAAGATGCCGGCCCAAAGCGGCGTCTGCTCGAAGCTGTAGCCATGCTGCGGCAGCCAGATGCCCTGCAGCCAGATGATCAGCATGAACATCAGCCCGCCGCGCGCGACGGCCGACAGGAACGTCGAGAGCGTGCCGAACGTGAACGCCCGGATCCGGAACAGCTGCAGCCGGAACATCGGGTGGGCGACGCGCCGTTCGATCATCGCGAAGGCGATCAGGCTGATGGTCGCGCCGGCCATCAGCGCCAGCACCTTGGGGCTCGTCCAGCCGGTGGGGTGGCCGTTGGCCGGGCGGATGCCGTACGTGACCGCCACCATCACCAGCACCAGTCCCAGCGCGAACGTGACGTTGCCCCACCAGTCGATCGGGGCCCGTCGCGGCACGCTTCGCTCCTCGAGCTTGAGGTAGGCCCAGACGGTGCCGAACAGGCCGATCGGCACCGAGATCAGGAACACCAGCCGCCAGTCGATCGGCGCCAGCAGGCCGCCCAGCACCAGCCCGACGAACATGCCGCTGACGCCGACGATGTTGTTAATGCCGAGCGCAAGGCCGCGTTGGTTGGACGGGAAGGCGTCGGTGATGATCGCTGCCGCGTTTGCCAGCAGACAGGCGCCGCCGATGCCCTGCACGATCCTGAACCCGATCAGGTAGGTGGCGCCGGAGGTGCCGGTCATCCAGTCGATCGCGAGCAGCAGCGAGGCCACGGTGTAGATCACGAAGCCGAGGTTGTAGATGCGCACGCGGCCGTACATGTCGCCCAGCCGCCCCAGGCTGACGATCAGGACGCTGGTCACGACCAGGTAGCCGAGGATCATCCACAGCAGGTAGAAGCTGTTTCCCGGCACCAGCGGATCGAGCTTGATGCCGCGGAAGATGTTCGGCATGGCGATCAGGATGATGGAGGCATCCAGGGTCGCCAGCAGAACACCGAGCGTGGTGTTGGACAGCGCGATCCACTTGTACCGGTCGGAATCCATGCGCCAAAGTCTACAGGCAAACTGTTAAGATAGGCTGTAGTGATGATCGAGCCATCGATCCTGGCGAGCGACCTGCGGGTCGTGATCGGCCAGCTGATCCGCCGCCTGCGGGAGGAGCGGCGCGACCTCACGCTGAGCCAGGTGACGGTGCTCGGCCGGCTCGACCGGCTGGGCCCGGCGTCGATCAGCGACCTGGCGGCCGATGAGCGCGTGCGGCCCCAGTCGATGGCGAGCACCGTTGCGTGGCTGGCCGATCGCGGGCTGGTCGAGCGTGGTCCGCACGCCGTCGACCGGCGCCTGGTCGTGGTCACGCTGACCGAGGCCGGCCGCGCGGCCGTGGCGGAGGATCGCCGCCGCCGCGAGGGCTGGCTGGCCAACGCCATCGAGAGCGACCTGACGGAGCGCGAGCGGCGCCTGCTGGCCGAGGCGACGCTGCTGCTCGCGCGGCTGGCGGAGAGCGATCAGCGGCGGCCGCGATCGTGATCGATTTGGTATCGGTGCGCGAGCCGGCTTTGTGCCGGTCGATACTGCCGGTACTCTATGGCGCGTGGCCAGCTTGACCAGCAGACTTCGCGCCCCGGTCTCCGCCGTTGTCATGGCGGGCATGGTGGCCGTTGCGGGGGCATGCAGCAGCGGCATGTCGGCGGGCGCGCCGGCCCAGGTTGGGGGCGTCTCGGCGCCGCCGGCGACCCCGGCCGTGCAGTTCTCGATCGAGCCGTCCAACGGCCACCGGCGGGTGCCTCCGGGCAAGACGGTGATGGTCAGCGTCACAAACGGCAAGCTCACCGGCGTCACGGCCGGCGCTCCCGGCGACCCGCTGACCGGGAAGCTGAAGCATGGCCGCACGGTCTGGATGAGCCGAAGGACGCTGCACACCGCCACCCGCTACACGGTGCACGCGACGGCGGTCGACGCCGCTGGCCACACGGTCACCGCGACCAGCAGCTTTCGCACGCTGGCGCCGCGTCAGGTCGAGAACACCACCATCTTCGAGGCCGCCCACGGCACCTACGGCGTGGGCATGCCGATCACGCTCACGTTCGACCACCCGGTCACCAACCGGCAAGCGGTCGAGCGGGCGCTGCACGTGAGGGCTTCCAAGCCCGTCACCGGCGCCTGGTACTGGGACGGCGACAGCACCGTCTACTTCCGGCCGCGGAACTACTGGCCGGAGCACACGACCGTGCACTTCCAGGGCGACCTGGACGGCGTCGAGGCGGCGCCGGGCGTCTACGGCACGCATACGCTGAAGCAGGTGTTCACGATCGGCGACTCGCTGATCGCGGTCGCCAGCACGACGGAGCACCACGTCCAGATCTACCGGCACAAGAAGCTGTACGCGACCTGGCCGATCAGCACCGGCAAGCCCGGCGACGACACGCCGAACGGCACGTACCTGACCATCGAGAAGGGCAACCCGGTCGAGATGAAGGGGCCGGGCTACGACCTGATGGTGCCGTTCTCGGTCAGGTTCACGTGGTCGGGCGACTACATGCACGATGCGTACTGGTCGGTGGGCGAGCAGGGCTTCACGAACGTCAGCCACGGCTGCGTGAACCTGTCCCCGGCCAACGCCGAGACCTACTACAACTGGGCGGTGCCGGGCGATCCGGTGACGGTCACGGGCAGCCCCCGCGGCGGCGCCTGGGGCAACGGCTGGACGGTCTGGTTCCTGACCTGGAAGGAGCTCGTGAATGGCAGCTCACTGCACCGGGCGATCCGGGTTGGGAAGCACGGCGACAGGCCGGTCGACCCATCCACGCTGAAGAAGAAGACGCTCACGTCGCCTGTGCTGACGTCGCAGCCCGGCAACGCCGACCCGGCCTGAGCTCGCGATCGCGCTTCGCTTCGCGTAGCCTTGGAAATGAGGTTCACGGTCACAGCCCGCGCCGGCGTCCCGTCGGTGCGGTGAACTCGAACGAAACGGGGCACTGAGATGGAGATCGTCGTCGCCGTGGTGTGCCTGGTGATCGGCATCGGGATCGGGCGCTGGACGAAGAGGGGCCGGAGCCTCGACGAGGAGGCCCAGAGCCTGAAGGACGCCAGGATGGCCCTGAGGGGGAACCTCGCGAAGACGGAGCCAAGCGATCCGCGCAGCGGTCGGCCGCCGGAGCACTGGAGCAGCCCGTAG
>DASUHV010000240.1:0-22512 GCA_036273355.1 Gaiellales bacterium | reverse complement strand
AGCTCGGTGCCGCGGAACACCAGCCCGACCCCGTCGTCTGCCGCGTAGCCTGCCGGCAGCGCGCCCTCGGCCACCCACCGCTCGAACGTCGGCTTCCGCAGCAGCTCACCGTCGTAGTGCGGGCAGAAGCTCCCGGTAAGGAACCCGAGCCCGTCGTTCAGCGGGGCCAGGTCGGGCCCGAACGAGTCGGTCGAGCACGCCTCGAACCAGCAGTTCGCGCCGGCCGACACTCCCGCCAGCACAATCCCGCGCGACCACGCCTCGCGCAGCACCACGTCCACGCCGTGCAGCCGCCAGATCGCCAGCATGTTGGCCGTGTTGCCACCACCCACGTAGATCACGTCCTGCGACAGCAACAGCTCCGCGATGTCGGAGACCTCGCGATGGAACAGCGTCAGCACCGACAGCTCGGCCATCCCGGCCACCCGCTCCCGCACCAGCTCGATCCACTCGGCCGCATCGCCGCCCGCCGTCGGCAGGTAGCAGGCACGCGGCCGCTCCGCACCGCTCAGCTCCAGGATGAACCGCCGCAGCCCGCCCTCCTCCCCGGCGAACCCGCCGCCGCCGAGGGCGACGATGCACGGCTCGCTCACGTCGCGACTGCGGTCACACCCAGACTCTCGAGCGTCCGGCGCAGACCCTCTTCGAGCCCCACCTTCGGCTCCCAGTCGAGCACCTCGCGGGCACGGGTGATGTCGGGCTGGCGCACCTTGGGATCGTCCACAGGCAGCCCTTCGTACACGAGCTCCGACGTCGTCCCGGTCATCCGCTGGATCACGTCGGCCAGCTCCAGGAGCGTCATCTCATTGGGATTGCCGATGTTCACCGGCATGTGGTAGTCGCTCATCGTCAGCCGGAACATGCCCTCGATCAGGTCGTCCACGAAGCAGAACGACCGCGTCTGGCTGCCGTCGCCGAAGATCGTGATCGGCTTGCCCTCCAGCGCCTGGCGGATGAAGTTGGGGATCGCGCGCCCGTCGTGCTGGCGCATCCGCGGCCCGTAGGTGTTGAAGATGCGCACGATGTGCGTGTCCACGCCCTGCTGGCGGTGGTAGGCCATCGTCAGCGCCTCGGAGTAGCGCTTGGCCTCGTCGTAGACGCCGCGCGGCCCGACCGGGTTCACGTTGCCCCAGTACTCCTCGCGCTGCGGGTGCACCTCCGGGTCGCCGTACACCTCGGACGTCGACGCCAGCAGGAAGCGGGCGCGCTTGAACTTGGCCAGGCCCAGCGCGTTGTGGGTGCCGTAGGAACCGACCTTGAGCGTGTGCAGCGGCAGCCGCAGGTAGTCGACCGGGCTGGCGGGGCTGGCCAGGTGGAACACCGCGTCGACCGGCTCGTCCACGTCGATGAAGTCCACGCAGTTGTGGTAGCGGAACACGAACCGGTCCTCGCGCAGGTGCTTGACGTTCATCAGCGACCCGGTGTCGAGGTTGTCCAAGCAGATAACGCGCCACTCGCGCGCCAGCAGGTACTCGCAGAGATGGGAGCCGAGAAAACCCGCTCCGCCGGTGACTACCGCAGTGCTCACGCCGATCTGCCCCTCTCGATGGTGGACGGACCGCCCAAGCGTACATGCGCTGCCCGGCGGGCAAGCCCGGATCAGGCCCTGTGCTACCCTGCCCCTCGACCGCATCGCGGATCGGCGCAGCTTGCCGGCGTCGTTCTGGGTTGTCGGCGTCTAGCTACGACTGGCAAGGAGGTGGTAGGCGTGCCGCTTACCAAAGAGCAGAAGACGGAGATCGTTGGCGCACACGGCCGGGATACGAACGACACCGGCTCGACCCGGGTGCAGATCGCACTCCTGACCCAGCGAATCACCGAGCTCACGGAGCACATGAAGGTACACCAGCACGACCACCACTCACGCCGCGGCCTGCTAAAGCTGGTCGGCCGACGGCGCCGGCTTCTGACCTACATGCAGAAGCACGACCTGGAGGGCTATCGCGCCCTCATCAAGGAGCTGGGGCTGCGCCGCTAGAGGCGGCCAACCCCAAGCCCATCAGAGGATGGGCCGGCGATCCGGCCGGCCCGAGGAAGGGACGATCGAAGACATGAGTATCGCAGTGGAGCCAGAGGCAACACGGCTCTCCGTCGCCGTGGGCGGCCGGGAGATCACGTTCGAGACCGGAGTTGTGGCCAAGCAGGCGCACGGCGCAGTGCTGGTCAAGCAGGAGGGCACCGTTGTCCTGGCGACCGCCGTCGGGCGCACGGAAGGACGGCCTGGCGCCGACTTCTTCCCGCTCACCGTGGACGTCGAAGAGAAGATGTACGCCGCCGGCAAGATCCCGGGCGGCTTTTTCAAGCGCGAGGGCCGGTCGGGCGAGAAGGCGATCCTGACCGCGCGCATGGTCGACCGGCCGATCCGGCCGCTGTGGCCGAAGGGCTACAAGAACGAGGTGCAGGTGATCATCACCACGCTCTCGGCCGACCAGGTGCACGGGCACGACATCCTCGGCATGAACGGCGCGTCCGCCGCGCTGATGCTGTCGCCGCTGCCCTTCATGGGCCCGGTGGGCGCCGTCCGCATCGGCCGCATCGACGGCCAGCTGCTGCTGAACCCGACGCTGGTGGAGCTGCAGGACTCGACGCTCGACCTGGTCGTCTGCGGCACCCCCGAGGCCATCACCATGGTCGAGGCCGGCGCCGACGAGATCGACGAGGACACGCTGGTCGAGGCGCTCGAGCTGGCGCACGGTGCCATCAAGCAGATCTGCCAGCTGCAGATCGAGCTGGCCGCCAAGGCCGGCATGCCGAAGTGGTCCGACGGCGCCGTCACCGAGCAGCTGCGCTCAAGCCGCTCCGGCGACCTGGCAGCAGCCATCCAGGCCGGTGGCCTGGCGGCCCTGCAGCCGAAGGCCGACGCGGTCTTCCGCGAGGAGGCCCCCGAGATCAGCGGCTCATCCAGCGAGGCCGACATGCTGCAGCGGGTGCGCGCACAGTTCGCCATCGAGCAGCTGGTGGGCGAGGCCCGCGACGCGGCCGTCTACCCCAAGGTGAAGCAGCAGTTCGCCGACCAGGTGCGGGCGCTGTCCGACGCCGAGCAGGACTCCAAGGAGCTCAAGTCGGCCAAGCGGGCCGCGCTGCTGGAGCAGATCGAGGCCGAGATCGACCTCGGCTTCCCCAGCCGCGGTGAGGCCGACGAGCACGGCCACGCACCTCTCGACCCGCTGGCAAAGGCGGCCGTGGGATCGGCTACCGACAAGCTCTACAAGGAGGTCGTCCGCACCAAGATCGCGGTCGACAAGCGCCGTCCCGACGGCCGCTCCGAGACGGAGATCCGGCCGATCTGGTCGGAGGTGTCGGTGATGCCGAGGACGCACGGCTCCGCGCTGTTCACGCGCGGCCAGACGCAGGCGCTGACGCTCTGCACGCTCGGCACCGGCAAGGAGGAGCAGCGCATCGACGACCTCTCGCTGGATCAGACCAAGCGCTACATCCACCACTACAACTTCCCGCCCTTCTCGGTCGGGGAGACCGGGTTCATGCGCGGCCCCAAGCGCCGCGACATTGGACACGGTGCGCTGGCCGAGCGGGCGCTGCTGCCCGTCATCCCCAGCTCGGATGACTTCCCCTACACGCTGCGGCTGGTGTCGGAGATCATGGAGTCGAACGGCTCCTCGTCGATGGCATCGGTGTGCGGGTCAACGCTCTCGCTGATGGACGCGGGCGTGCCGATCAAGGCGCCGGTGGCGGGCATCGCGATGGGCCTGATCAAGGAAGGCGACGCCTACGTGATCCTGACCGACATCCAGGGTGCCGAGGACCATCTCGGCGACATGGACTTCAAGGTCGCGGGCACCGAGGCGGGCGTCACCGCGCTGCAGATGGACATCAAGATCACCGGTGTCACCACCGAGATCCTGCGCAACGCGCTGTCACAGGCGAAGGACGCGCGGCTGTTCATCCTGGACGCCATGCGCGAGGCGATCGCCGCCCCGCGCGAGGACGTGGCGGCACACGCGCCGCGCATCGTCTCGACCAAGATCCACCCCGACTACATCGGCATGGTGATCGGCAAGGGCGGCGAGACGATCCGCTCGCTCGAGGCCGAGTACGAGGTGCAGATCGACATCGAGGAGGACGGCACGATCCGCATCTACGGCACAAACGGCGAGCTGGCCGAGGGCGCCCGGCGCGAGATCGACGCGATGACGAAGGACATCGAGGTGGGCGACACCTACGACGACGCCGAGGTGGTCAAGCTGGCCGACTTCGGCGCCTTCATCTCGCTGCGCAAGGGCGTCGACGGCCTGCTGCACGTCAGCCGGATCCTGCCCAAGGGCAGCCGGCTGGCATCGGCCGAGCAGGTGCTGGCGCGCGGCGACAAGGTGCGCGTGACCGTGGTCGAGGTCGACAAGGACCGCGGCCGCATCGGCCTCACGCTGGTGGCCAAGAAGACCGACGACGGCGGCGAGCTCACGCCCGAGCAGCTGATCGCGGTGGCCGAGGCCAACCCCGCACCGGAGCGCTCCGAGAGCGACCGCCCGCGCGGCGGTGGCGGCGGCCGTGATCGCGGCCGCGGACCCCGGCGGGACAGATAGCAGGGCTGCGGCGGTCTGGCCCTTTCGAGGGACAGACCGCCGCAAACCCCACTGATAGAGTGGCCCCAGTGCAGCGGTACACCATGACCACGCTCGATGGCGGAGAGCGAATCGTCACCGAGCGTGTCAGGTCGGTGCGCTCGGTCGCGCTCGGGATCTGGATCGGTGCCGGTTCCCGTGACGAGACCGCCGAGCGCGCCGGCATCAGCCACTTCATCGAGCACCTCCTGTTCAAGGGCTCGTCCCGCTACTCCGGCGTGCAGATCGCCCAGGTGTTCGACGGCCTCGGCGGCGAGCTGAACGCCGCCACCGCGAAGGAGTACACGGTGCTCTACGCGCGGGTGCTGGACGCGCACCTGGAGTCGGCGCTGGACGTGATGAGCGACATGCTGCTGGCACCAAGCTTCGACGCCGACGAGCTCAACTCCGAGCGCGAGGTGGTGCTGGAGGAGATCGCGATGTACGAGGACAGCTTCCACGACCTCGCGCACGACCTGATCGCCGGCGCCGTGTTCAGCGACCATCCGCTGGGCCGGCCCGTGATCGGCACCACCGCGGCGGTCAACGCGATCGACACCGCCATGGTGCGCGACTACCACGCGAACCGCTACGTCGGCCCCAACATCGTCATCGCCGCGGCGGGCAACCTCGAGCACGAGCCGCTGGTGCACGCCATCCAGCAGCGCTTCGAGGCCTACACCAAGGTGCCGGACCCGTCGGCCGGCGTGCGCCCGGTGTGGGTGGGCGAGTCGAGCCCGCAGACCGTGTTCCAGGCCAAGGCCAGCGAGCAGTACCACGTCTGCCTTGCCGGCCTCGGCCTGCAGCGCTCCGACCGGCGCCGCTTCGCCGCCTCGCTGCTCGACTCGATGCTGGGCGGATCGGCCTCGTCGCGGCTGTTCCAGGAGATCCGGGAGCGGCGGGGCATGGCCTACTCGGTCTACACCTTCGGATCCCAGTACGCCGACACCGGCATGGTCGGGGTCTACGTCGGCACCCGCGAGGACAACCTGGCCGAGTGCATGCGCATCACGGCAGACCAGCTGGTGCGCATGGGGCAGGGGGAGTTCGCCGACGACGAGCTGCGGCGCTCCAAGGAGAACCTGAAGGGGCGGATCATGCTGTCGATGGAGTCGACCTCGAACCGGGCCAGCCGCCTGGGCAAGTCGGTGCTGACCGACACGGAGCTCCTGTCGCTCGACCGCATCTGCGCCGAGATCGACTCGGTCGAGCCGGAGGCGGTGGCGTCGCTGGCCCGCCAGCTGTTCGCACCGGACCGCCTGTCGGTGTCCGGCGTGGGGCCGGACGAGGATCGCTTCCGCGAGGCCGTGGCCGCGCTGAACCCCGCGCTCGCCTGACGAGTACGATCTCGCGATGATCCGCGTGATCCTGTCAGGCGCCTCCGGCCAGGTCGGCCGCGCGCTCGTGTCCGCGATTGAGGCCGACGCCGATCTGACAGTGGCAGCGGCGGCCGCACCCTCGCTCGCCATCGGACTGGCCGATGCGCTGTCGGCCGGCCAGGGCGACGTCGTCGTCGACTTCACCGCGCCCGAGTTCGCCGAGCCAGCCTGCCGGCTGTGCATCGACGCGCGCGTGCCGCTGGTGCTCGGCACCTCCGGACTGGCCGCCGAGCGGCTGGAGGAGCTGGGAGCCGAGGCGGCCGCGGCCGGCGTGCAGCTGTTCCACGCCGCCAACTTCGCGATCGGGGCGGTGCTGATGATGCAGTTCGCCGAGCAGGCCAGCCGCCATCTGCCCGCAGCCGAGATCGTCGAGCTGCACGCTGACACGAAGAAGGACGCGCCGTCCGGCACCTCCCTGGCCACGGCCGCCCGCATGGGCGGCGACGTCCCGATCCACAGCGTGCGGCTGCCGGGGATGGTGGCCCACCAGGAGGTGATCCTGGGCGGCGCCGGCGAGACGCTCACGATCCGCCACGACACCAGCTCCCGTGCCGCCTTCGCGCCCGGCGTGCTGCTCGCGGTCAAGCGCATCCGCGAGCTGCCGCCGGGGCTCACCTCCGGCCTCGAGGCCCTGCTCTAAACCCGATCGAGCGCGAACACCGGGATCACCCGGTCGGTCTTCTGCTCGTACTCCCCGAAGCGGGGCTTGCGATCGACCAGCGCCCGCCAGACGCGGTCGCGCTCGTCGGGCGGCAGCTTGCGGGCGACCGCCTCGAACGTCTCGCTGCCGTACTCGACGGTGACCTGCGGGTTTGCCACCAGGTTGTGGTACCACGCCGGGTTGTCGGGGGCGCCGCCGGCGGTCGCGAAGATGTGTAGCACACCGTCCAGCTCGAGGTACTCGAGCGGCAGCGTCATCCGCCGTCCGGTGCGGGCGCCCTGCATGGTCACCAGCACCAGGGTCGAGTCGGGGTAGGGCCGCGTGACCACGCCGCCGTTTGCCCGGAACTCCTCGATGATCGAATCGTGGAACGTCGGCTCGGCCATCAGAGGGCCTCGATCAAATCGCCGACGCGCAGCTCGCCGCCGTCCAGGATGTCGCCGCGCACGCCGGCGCGGTGCACCAGCACCTTGATCGTGCGCGGATCGCCCAGGTAGGCCTGCAGGTCGAGGCAGGGCTCGCACAGCTCGATGGCGCGGCAGCGCAGCGGCCCGACCCGAAACTCCTTGCCGACCAGATCGTTCAGCCGCACGCCCCGGGTCACAACCTGGCGGCGCGAGCGGCCCTCCGCGAGGTCGAGGCCGTGCTCGTCCAGCACCGCCTCGATCACCTCAGCCTCGATCAGCGTGATCGCAGAGCCGGTCGGGATCCAGCGGTCGGGCGGGCTGAAGTTGCGGTCGCCCTCCAGGCCGCGACCGGCGTGGGCCTGCACCGACTCCACCGCGATCGGCGTCTCGCCGCTGCGCGGAACGATGAAGATCTGCTCGACCGATCCAGCCATTGCCGCAGGAGTTTAGAGCGGGGAGGAGTAGAATCGATCGTATGACGCGCCCCGTGCTCGGCGAGCTACTCACCGCGATGGTCACCCCGTTTGCGGACGACGGCACCGTCAACCACGAGTCGGCCCGCCGCATGGCGCGCCACCTGGTGGACACCGGCTCCGACGGCATCGTCGTCTGCGGCACCACCGGCGAGGGCCCGACCGTCAACGACCGCGAGAAGCTGGAGCTGTTCGAGACGGTCGTCTCCGAGGCCGGCGCCGGCGCCAGCGTGGTGGCGAACACGGGCAGCTACGACACGCACCACTCGGTGGCGCTGACCCGGTCCGCGCTCGCGGCCGGCGTGGACGGCTTCCTGGTGGTCACCCCGTACTACAACAAGCCGCCCGTGGACGGCATCGTCGCCCACTACGAGGCCATCGCCGAAGCAGCCGAGGGCCGCCCGGTGATCGTCTACAACATCCCGCAGCGGGTCGTGCTCAACCTCGAGCCGGACCTGCTGGCCCGGCTCAGCGAGATCGACAACGTGATCGCCGTCAAGCAGGCCACCGCCGACCTCGACCAGGCCCGCAGCATCCTCGACCACGGCGGCCTCGAGCTCTATGCCGGCAACGACGACCTGCTGGCGCCGTTCCTGCGGCTGGGCGGTGCCGGCGGCATCTGCGTCGCGTCCCACATCGCGGGTCGCCGGATGCGGGAGATGGTCACGGCCGCCAGGGCCGGCGACCTCGACCGCACCGATGCCATCGACCGCGAGCTGCAGCCGCTCTACGACGTGCTCTCGATCACCACCAACCCGATCCCGCTGAAGGCCGCGCTGAACCTGCTCGGCCACGACGTGGGAGGGCTGCGCCTGCCGCTTGTCGAGGCCGACGCGGCGCAGACGGCGACGCTCCAGGCCGCGCTCGAGCTGGCCGGAATCCTGCCGGTCGCCGCCGGTTGACGATGCGCGAACCCGTCAAGATCATCCCGCTCGGCGGGCTGGGCGAGGTTGGCAAGAACATGACCGTGTTCGAGTCCGGCGGCGACCTGATCCTGATCGATGCCGGCCTCACCTTCCCCAAGGCGGAGATGCACGGCATCGACCTGGTGCTGCCCGACTTCTCCTACGTGGTCGACCGCGCCGACCGGCTGAAGGCGATCGTGCTCACCCACGGCCACGAGGACCACGTCGGCGCGCTGCCCTACCTGCTGCGCGAGACCGGGACGCATCCGCTGGTGTTCGGCACCCGGCTGACGCTGGGGCTGATCAAGTCGAAGCTGGACGAGCACGGCCTGGGCGCAGAGACGGAGCTGGTGGAGCTGGTTCCGGACGGATCACGCGTCGCCGTGGGGCCGTTCGAAGCCGAGGCGGTGCGCGTCACGCACTCGATCCCCGACGCGGTGGCGGTGGTGCTGCACACCGCGCACGGCGTGATCGTGCACACCGGCGACTTCAAGATGGACATGACGCCGGTGGACGGCCGCCCGGTCGACATCGGTCGCCTGCGCTCGCTCGGTGACGAGGGCGTGGCGCTGCTGATGTCGGACTCGACCAACGCCGAGAACCCCGGCACCACCCCGTCGGAGATGACGGTCGGGCCCAGCATGCGCGAGATCATCGCGAAGGCACCCGGCCGCGTGATCGTGACGTCGTTCGCGTCGCAGATCCACCGCCTGCAGCAGGTGATCGACGCGGCCGTCGCCAACAACCGCAAGATCTGCGTGATCGGCCGTTCGATGGTGCGGAACCTGAACATCTCGCGAAACCTCGGCTACGCCGACGTGGACGAGGATCTGCTGCTGAAGCCCAAGGCGCTTGACTCCGTGCTGCCACACGAGGTGGTCGTGCTGTGCACCGGCAGCCAGGGCGAACCGCGGTCCGCGCTGACGCGGATGGCGCACGGCGACCATCCCGCGCTGCAGGTGCACCCGACCGACACGGTTGTGATGTCGTCCAAGGCGGTGCCGGGCAACGAGGTGAACGTGGCGGAGACCGTGAACCGCCTGAACCGGATGGGCGCCACGGTGCTGACCGAGAACAACGCCTACGTGCACGTGTCGGGCCACGGCTCGGCCGACGAGCTGCGCACGATGCTTGAGCTGGTGCGCCCCAGGTTCTTCGTGCCGGTGCACGGCGAGTACCGCATGCTGCGCGCGCACGCCGCCATCGCGGAGCGCACCGGCGTGCAGCCGCACGCCGTGCGGATCGCCGACAACGGCACGGTGCTGGAGCTGGACGCGGACGGGCTGTTCGTGACCGGGCAGATCGAGACCGGCATGACGCTGGTGGACGGCTACTCGGTGGGCGACGTCCGCGATGAGGTGCTGCGCGACCGCAGGCGGCTGGCGACCGACGGCGTGCTGATCGTGGTGGCCACGATCGCCGCCGGCAGCGCCGAGGTGGTGGTGGATCCGGAGGTGATCGCGCGCGGGTTCGAGACGCCCGACGGCGAGGGCCAGGAGCTGCTCGACCGCGCCCGGGATGCGGTCGACGAGGTGCTCGAGCGCTGCCTGGCGAACCGCATGACGGAGGTCAACCTCGTCCAGCAGGAGCTGCACGACGCACTGGCACCGCTGGTGCACAAGATGACGGGCAAGCGGCCGATGGTGCTGCCGGTCGTCGTCGAAGTCTGACGGCTGAACCCACTGTCTCAAGCGAAGCCTGCCCGACAGCGGCAGCCTTCGCGCGGCGCACCGCGAGCATCCGAGTCCGTAGAGGATCTGGCTGGGGCCAGACCCTCACGTCTCCAGGAGGAACGCCGTCCGATACGGTGAATACCATCGCCAATGGCCAGGACCACTACGCGACGGACCCATCGCGCTCCTGGTTCACGACCGGCTCGGCGCACGCGCAAGTCCCCCATCCGCTCCCAGACCCCCCAGCGGAGGCGTGCGTCGAGTCGGACTTCGCTTTCGCAGCGTCGTGACCTGATCGGCGGTGGGCTGATCGCAGCCGGAATCTTCCTCGGCTGCGTCGAGTTCCTGGGCTGGGACGGCGGCGTGATCGGCCTCAAGATCGACCATCTCCTGCAGCTGCTGGTGGGCAGGAGCGCCGCCCTGGTGCCACCGATCCTGGTGATCGCCGGCGCGATGATCTTCGTCGACAGCAAGGCCCGGCACCTGCGGCCGCTGCGCCTGGGTGCGATCATCCTGTTCACCTCGGTGACGCTGGCGCTGGCGTCGAACAACACCCTGCGGCCCGAGCAGCACGGCGGGCTGATCGGCGCGTACCTGCACACCGGCCTGGAGGGGCTGATCGGCGGCATCGGCGTCTCGATCCTCGTGGTGCTGGGCATCGGAGCCGCGATCGTCCTGATCACCGGGGCGTCGATCGGCGTGATGATGCGCAGCTCCGGGCGCACGGTCGCGCGCGCGGCCGAGAGCGGCGCCCGCCTCAGCGGCGAGGTGGCACGGCGCTACCGCGAGCGGCCGGCCTCCCGCCCGACGCTGGCCGCGGTGCCCGATCCCGACAAGCCCAAGCGGCGCCGCAGCGCCCCGCTCGACGGCAGCCAGGAGTACGCCGACCTGTTCGGCGACGTCCCCGACTTCGAGCCCGAGGCGGAGCAGCCCGACCCCGAGCCTCCGATCGAGCCGGAGCCGGAACCGGCCGCGGTGCAGCCCGACGCGGATGAGGACGCCGTCACGGCCGAGGTCGTCGCACCGTCGCTGGCACTGGACGCGTCGCCGCGGCCCAAGACCGAGTATCGCCTGCCGGCGGCCAGCATCCTCAAGAAGAGCACCGCCAGCCGCGGCGGCGGCGAGGATCACAAGCAGGTCGCGCGCAAGCTGGTCGAGGCGCTTGCCAACTTCGGCGTCGAGGCCCGCTGCGTGGGCATGGTGGCCGGGCCCCGCGTGACCCGGTACGAGCTGCAGCTCGCACCCGGCATCAAGGTGTCGCGCGTGACCCAGCTGCGCGACGACCTGGCCTACGCGCTCGCCACCACCGAGATCCGCATCCTGGCGCCGATCCCGGGCAAGCAGGCGGTCGGCGTCGAGGTCCCGAACACCTCGCACAACACGGTCACCCTCGGGGACATCTTCGGCGAGCCGGCGGCCGGCTCCAGCCCGCTCACCGCCTGGCTGGGCAAGGACATCTCCGGGGCCGGGGTGGCCTGCGACCTCGCCAAGATGCCGCACCTGCTGATCGCCGGCACCACGGGATCGGGTAAGTCGGGCTGCATCAACGCCGTGCTCTGCTCGATCCTGCTGCGCGCCACCCCCGACGAGGTGCGCATGATCCTGGTCGACCCCAAGCGCGTCGAGCTCAACCACTACGAGTCGATCCCGCACCTGCTCACGCCCGTCGTCACCAACATGAAGAACGCGGCGCTGGTGCTGCAGAACATCGTCCGTGAGATGGAGAGCCGCTACGAGCTGATGGGCGCCGTCAAGGCCCGCAACCTGGCCGAGTGGAACCGCAAGCGACAGGAGCTCGACCAGGACACGGTGCCGCACATCCTGGTCGTGATCGACGAGCTGGCCGACCTGATGATGGTGTCGCCGGCCGACGTCGAGGACGCCATCATCCGCCTGGCGCAGAAGTCTCGCGCCGTCGGCATCCACCTGGTGCTGGCCACGCAGAGCCCGCGCGTGGACGTGATCACCGGCATGATCAAGGCCAACGTTCCGTCACGCATCGCGTTCGCCGTGTCCTCGCAGACCGACTCGCGCGTGATCCTGGACGTGAACGGCGCCGAGGCGCTGCTGGGCGCAGGGGACATGCTCTACAAGCCGCTCGGCACCTCCAAGATGCTGCGCGTGCAGGGTGCGTATATCTCCGAGGACGAGACCAGGCGCATCGTCGAGGCCTGCCGCAAGCAGGGCGAGCCCACGTTCGAGGAGGAGCTGCTGGAGCTGCCCGCCGACGTCGAGCCGGAGCAGCTGGACGCCGACGAGGATCCCGTGCTGAACGACGCGATCCGGCTGGTGGCACAGCATCAGACCGCCTCGGTGTCGCTGCTGCAGCGCCGGCTGCGGGTCGGCTACACCCGCGCGGGGCGGCTGATCGACATGCTCGAGCGCCGCGGGATCGTGTCCGGCTACGAGGGGTCCAAGGCGCGCAACGTCCTGATCAGCGAGGCCGACCTGGCGCGCATCCTGGGCGAGGACCAGCCTGCGCCGATCGACGAGCCGGTCGAGGACTTCACCTTCTAGGCGCCTGCCCGGGGCTAGGCTCCCCGGCGTGAACGACGACTGGTACGCGCGGCTCCAGGCCAGCGGGCTGCTGGACACGCTGGCACCGTATGCACCGGTGCTGGTCGGCGCCTACCCGCTGGGCATCGCGCCGCCCGGCTCGCGGATCGAGATCGTCTGCCGCGCCACCGACCTGCCGGCCTTCGCACGGACGCTGGAGCGCACGTACGGCGGCGACGGGTTCGCGCTGTATCCCGGCAGGTTGTCGCTGGAGGACGCGGTCTTCGCCGAGTTCGACCTGGATGGGCTCCCGCTCGAGGTGGCCGCTCAGAGCGATCACGAGCACCGCAAGCTCGGGGCCGCCACCATCGGCATCTCGCGGGTGCTGGAGATGGAGGGAGACGTCAGCCGCAACCGGCTGGCGGCGCGGGTGGCGGGCGGCGAGGATTGGCTGGAGGCGGCCATGCACCAGACCGGCCTCACCCGCTCGGCGCTTGAGGCACTGGCCACTGCGAACGCGGCCGTCGCGCGCCGGGTGCTGGGCGTGCGCACCCCGGGACCGTCGATCCGCGAGTACCTGCTCCCGCTGCTGGTGGGCTTCCTGTCGGAGTTCCTGATCATCCTGGCCACGTCCTCCGGCCACTCGCAGGACTTCACCGGGCTGATGCTGCTGGTGCAGGCGATCGTGCTGGGCGCGGTGTTCGGCGCGCGCATGGGCCTGATCGCCGCCCTGGCGCCGCTGCTCCTGTTCGGCGCCGTGATCGGATCCAGCTTCCTGGTCGGCAACGAGAGCTGCGGCAGCGACGGCTGCGGCTACCAGTTTGCGAGCTACACCTTCGTCGCGCTGCTGGTGGGAAGCGGGGCCGGAGTCAGCGGGTTGTTGCGGGATCGCTACTTCCCGCGCGCGTAAGTCGTAGACTGCGCCTTCGCCGTTCCGCGGCGTACCCACCCATGTTTGAAATTGGATCAGCACTCCGCGAGGCCCGAGAGCGCCGAGGACTGTCCTACTCGCAGGTCGAGGAGGGCACCAAGATCCGCGCCCGCTACATCCGCGCCCTCGAGGATGAGGACTTCGGCGTGCTGCCCGGAGCCACCTACAGCAAGGGCTTCCTGCGCGCCTACGCCGACTACCTGGGGCTGGACGGCCACCTGTTCATCGACGAGTTCAACTCGCGCTTCCACGACCCCCGCAACGACGATGACCGCCCGATCTACCCGCCGTCGCGCCGCACGCCGTCGCGCCACCGCCGCGAGACCAGCATCGTCCTGATCGCGCTGGCGGCGATCGTTGCGATCGCGTCGCTGGTGTTCCTGGGCGCCGGTTCGGGCGGCACCCCGAACACGCCGCTGCCGACGCCGTCGACGACGACCCACAACCCCAAGACCACACAGGGTTCCACGTCATCCGGCACGTCGCAGGGCACGACCACGAGCTCGAAGAAGCACAAGCAGGCCGCGGCCAAGACCTACAAGATCACCATCACCGCCGCGAACGGGGACTCCTACCTGTCGGCGCACCTGGGTTCGGCCGCCGGCCCCGCGGCGAAGACGATCCACCACACCGATCTCTCCGAGTACCTGCTGCAGCAGGGCGAGCAGGCTGTGATCCAGGCCAAGGGCACCGTCGTCGTCTCGCTGGGGGCTCCGGGCAACGTCACCATCACCGTGGCCGGGCATCCGCAGACGCTGCCACACGGCATCTCCAGCTTCAAGATCACCAAACAGGGCATCGCCAAGGCGTGACCCGGCCCACCGCGGCCATCCTGCTGACGGGCAGCGAGCTCCTGCGCGGTGTCATCCCCGACCGGAACGCGGCGTACCTGGCCGAGCGGCTCGAGTCGCTGGGCTTCTCGATGCGGCGCACGCTGATGGTGGGCGACCCGCTGGCCGACATCGAGGGGGGCTTCCGCGAGCTGGCCGGCGGCCACGATCTGATCGTCACCTCGGGCGGGCTCGGCCCCACCCACGACGACCGCACGGTGGAGGCGCTGGCGACGGTGGCCGGCGTGCCGCTCGAGCTGGACGAGGCGGTGCTGGCCCGGATCACGAGCTGGACGGACGAGGTGGCCCAGCGCATGGGCTTCGACCGGGCCCGCTTCGATGCAGGCAACCGCAAGCAGGCGCGGATCCCGCGCGGAGCCCAGGTGCTGGGCATGGCCGGCACGGCGCCCGGCCTGGTGATGGCGGTGGACGGCTCGGCGGTGGTGGTGCTGCCCGGTGTGCCCTCGGAGCTGCGGCGCCTGTGGCAGCTCGCTCCCGAGCACCCGCTGCTGGCGCCGCTGATCGCCCGCGCGCAGCCGCGGCAGCGGCTGATGCTGCGCACGTACGGCATCGGTGAGTCGCACGTCGCCGACCTGTTCGAGCAGGCAGGCGGCGACCCGGACGGGGTCGAGACCAGCATCTGCGCCCGCAACTACGAGGTCGAGATCGACATCCGCTCGACTGCCGAGGGCGAGGCCGCCGGCCTGCAGCTGTGGCAGCGGTTGCAGTCCGATCTCGAGCCGCACCTGTTCGCGACCGACGATCGGCCGATCGCGGAGATCGTGCTGGAACTGGCGCGGGCGCGAGGGCTGACGCTGGTCACGGCGGAGTCCTGCACGGGCGGGATGGTGGCGGCCGAGCTGACCGCCATCCCGGGCAGCTCGGACGTGTTCGCGGGCGGCGCGGTCACCTACTCGGACCGGCTCAAGCACGAGCTGCTGGGCGTCCCCGAGGCCACGCTCGAACAGCACGGCGCGGTCAGCGCCGAGACCGCGCGGGCGATGGCGGCGGGCGCGCGCAGGCGGCTGGGCGCCGACCTGGCGGTGGCGGTCACCGGCGTGGCCGGCCCCGGCGGCGGCACCGAGGA
The DNA here is from genome assembly GCA_036273355.1 of Gaiellales bacterium. Lineage (GTDB taxonomy): Bacteria > Actinomycetota > Thermoleophilia > Gaiellales > JAICJC01 > JAICYJ01. Next base: position 7,111 of record DASUHV010000240.1, on the reverse strand, counting down.
GAAGCCGGTGGGGCTGGTGTACCTGCACATGAGCGGCCCCGACGGCGAGGCCGAGCGGCGGATGCAGTGGGGCGGGACGCGGCACGACGTGCGGCTGCGGGCGACCGCGGCCGCGTTGCACCTGCTTCGTGACCAGCTTGCGACCGGTTCGTGACCACAACGGCCTTGAGGTGCGTCCGATACCAGGGCTAGTATTCCGACACGAACACCCGTTCGCTATCGAGCACGCTACAACGTAGGCAGAACGCCGCAGGAGGGTGGAGGACATGGAACGAGACCAGGCACTGGACGCCGCAGTCAGTCAGATCGAGCGCCAGTTCGGCAAGGGCGCGATCATGAAGATGGGAGAGGCGTCGCACGTCGACATCGACTCGGTCTCGACCGGGGCGCTCTCGCTCGACCTCGGCCTGGGCATCGGCGGGCTCCCGCGGGGCCGCGTGGTGGAGGTGTTCGGCCCCGAGTCCTCCGGCAAGACGACGCTCTGCTACCACGTGATCGCGGAGGCCCAGCGCAAGGGCGGGCTGGCCGCGTTCATCGACGCCGAGCACTCCATGGACCCGACCTACGCGCGGCGGATCGGCGTGAACGTGGACGAGCTGCTGCTGTCGCAGCCCGACAACGGGGAGCAGGCGCTCGAGATCGCGGAGATGCTGATCAGAAGCGGTGCGCTGGACGTGCTCGTGATCGACTCGGTGGCGGCGCTGGTGCCGCGGGCCGAGATCGAGGGCGAGATGGGCGACTCCCACGTCGGCCTGCAGGCGCGGTTGATGAGCCAGGCGCTGCGCAAGATCGCCGGCACCCTCAACCGCACCGGCACGATCTGCATCTTCACCAACCAGCTGCGTGAGAAGATCGGCGTCATGTTCGGTTCGCCGGAGACCACGCCGGGCGGCCGCGCGCTCAAGTTCTACTCATCGGTGCGCCTGGACATCCGCCGCATCGAGACGCTCAAGGAGGGAACGGAGGCGGTCGGCAACCGCGTGCGCGTCAAGATCGTCAAAAACAAGGTGGCTCCTCCGTTCAAGCAGGCAGAGTTCGACATCGCCTACGGCGAGGGCATCTCCTGGGAGGGAACGGTGCTGGACGTCGCCCTGGAGCACAAGATCGTGACCAAGTCCGGCTCGTACTTCTCGTTCGGCGACGAGCGGCTCGGACAGGGGCGCACCAACGTCAAGGCGTTCCTGGTGGAACATCCGGACGTCACCGCCAAGATCCTCGACCTGATCCAGGAGCAGGTGCCCGACGTGGTGGTGCCACGCAGGGCGGGGGCGGGCGATGCACCGACCGTGATCCCGGCGCGCGGCGCGGCTGACGCGTCCGAGGACGACGAGCAGCCCCTCAACGGCAAGGCACAGATGGCCGGCGCTGAAGGCTGACACTGGACCAGGCTGCCGTGGACACCGTACGCTCGATCTCCGCGACCCGGTCACCCGGGTCGCTGGTGTCCGTGACGCTGGCATCCGGCGAGCGCTTCCAGGTCTCCTCGACGAGGGTGGCCGAGCTGGGACTCGCAGCCGGCGATGAGCTCGACGTATCCAAGCTCGAGGCGCTGCGGCAGGCGCACACGCTCGATCGGGCCGAGCAGCGGCTGCTGCGGCTGCTCGGGACCCGAGCCCGGTCGCGGCACGAGCTTGCCGACCGCCTGGACGCGTGGGGCGTCGAGCCGGAGCGAGGGGAGCTGCTGCTGGACCGGCTGACGCGGGCCGGGCTGCTCGACGACGAGCAGTTCGCCCGGGAGCTGTCCGAGGGCCTGCAGAAGCGTGGACACGGCAGCCTGCGGGCACGGCACGACCTGGATCGGCTGGGCGTCTCCGAGGCGGCCCGGTCGCGGGCGCTGGCCGGCCACGAGCAGGCCGACCAGCAGATCGCCCACGATCTGGTGGTCGCCGAGTTCGGGCAGCCGCCGTACGACCAGGCCACGGTCCGGCGCGCGGCCGCGCTGCTCGCCCGCCGCGGGTTCGATGAGGTCGCCATCACGCAGGTGCTCGACCTCGATCCCGACTAGCCCCTCCTCACGCCGGCGCGTCGGCGAACACCGCCGTCACCGAGGCGCTGACCTGGCTGCGCCCGGGTCGGGTGGGAACGGCAAGGACCCGGGTCGGTGCCAGCGAATCCGCGGTGGCCGCGCCGTACACCGGGTAGGGGTTGTTCTGATCCTCCTGGATCGACACCACCGCGGTGATGCGCAACCCGCCGGCCGCGGCCATCGCCGCCGCCTGTGAGCGGGCCTGCTTGACGGCTGCGGCCAGCGCAGCGCGGTAGCCCCGCTGCTTGCTGGCGAGGCTGAACACCGGCCCCTCGCTGCTGTGCGCGCCCGCGCTCACCCCGGCCGCGTCCAGCTTGCCGGCGCGCGAGATGTCGCGCACGGTCACCGTCAGCGACTGTTCCGCCACGTAGCCGGCCACGTGCCTGCCGGCGCGCGTCGCGTACTGGTCATGGGTCTGCATGTCCCTATCGGCCACGCCGCCGGCCGTCATGGCCGCGATCACGGCCCGCATCGCCCGGCTGGCATGGTCCTGGGCGGCCGCCAGCGTCGGCCCGCGGCCGCGCGTGGTGAACGAGATCACGGCCCGGTCCGGCTTGAGGTTGACCGTGGCCGCCCCGGTCACGTGCAGCACATTGCCGGACGGCGCCGACGCCGCCCGCGCCGAGGCGGTGCCCGACCCGTCCCTGATCGTTGTGTATGCCGCGATCGCAAGTACGCACACCGCCGCCGTCAGCGTCGCCTGTCGCAGGTGCTCCCTCATGGCCGCCTCCTCGGCTCGTGAACTGGTCGCTGGTTCGACCGGCCGGCGCCGGCGCCGGTTCCCCCGCCGTAACAGGCGTTGCCAGGAGCTTCTCCAGTCGATTACGATACCGGCGGAGCAGGTCTCCGCCTTCACACCATTTCGCCTGCAAACGCAGGAGTTCTTCATGCGATTCGACCAGTTGGCCATCACGGGGGGTACGTCCGGTGGGCGTCCGCGTGGTGCCGCGCGGATCTGCTGAGGCCGAAAGAAGGCGCCCCGCTCCTCGTGACATCTTCCACGCCCGCTCGCGGGCGAACAGACCGAAGGAGTGACAATGGAGCTGGTGCTGATCGGCCTGGCCGCGCTGATCGTGGGCGTGGGGGCAGGGTTCGCCGTGCGCGCGCGCATCGGTGCCGGGCGCATGGCGGAGGCCGAACGCCAGGCCACGCGGATCCTGGCGGACGCGGAAGGCCGCGCCGAGGCACAGCTGAAAGAGGCCCGTGTCACCGCCCGCGAGGAGCTGCTCCAGCAGCGCGCCGAGCAGGAGCGAGAGCTGGGCGACCGGCGCGCCGAGATCGCCAAGATCGAGGAACGCGTCAATGCCCGCGAGGAGATCGTCGCCGGCCGCGGCGAGGAGGTTGCGCGCCGCGAGCAGTCGATCGCCGACCGCGAGACGCACGCCAAACAGATGCAGGAGGAGCTGAAGGCCGCCAAGGACATGGAGCTGGCCGAGCTGGAACGCATCTCCGGCATGACCGCGACGCAGGCCAAGGACACGCTGCTGGCGCAGGTCGAGGAGCGCTGCCGCCACGACATGGCCAAGATCGTGCGGCAGGTCGACGAGGAGACCAAGCTCGAGGCGGATCGCCGCGCCCGCAACATCCTCTCGGTCGCGATCCAGCGCACCGCATCCGGCCATACCGCCGAGACCACCGTGTCGGTGGTGCAGCTGCCGTCGGACGACCTCAAGGGCCGCATCATTGGCCGCGAGGGCCGCAACATCCGCGCGCTCGAGAACCTGACCGGCGTCGACGTGATCATCGACGACACGCCGCAGGCCGTGGTGCTGTCGGCGTTCGACGGGGTGCGCCGCGCCACCGCCCGCATGACCCTCGAGAAGCTGATCGCCGACGGCCGCATCCACCCGTCCCGGATCGAGGAGATGTACTACCAGTCCAAGGCCGAGATCGAGCAGAAGATCGTCGAGGCCGGTGAGCAGGCCTGCTTCGAGGCGAACGTGCACGGCCTGCACCCGGAGCTGGTCAAGATCCTGGGCCGCCTGCACTACCGCACCAGCTACGGGCAGAACGTGCTCAAGCACTCGATCGAGTGCGCGCACCTGGCGGCGATCATGGCCGCCGAGCTGGGCGCCAGCGAGAAGACGGCCCGCCGTGCCGCGCTGCTGCACGACCTGGGCAAGGCGGTGACGCACGAGGTCGAGGGGTCGCACGCCGTGATCTCGGCCGAGATGGTGCGCAAGTACCGCGAGTCGCCCAGCGTCGCCCACGCCATCGAGGCCCACCACTACGACGTCGAGCCGCAGACCGTCGAGGCCGTGCTGGTGATCGCAGCCGACGCCGTCTCCGCGTCACGGCCCGGAGGCCGCGGCGAGAGCCTGGAGCACTACATCAAGCGGCTGGAGGCGCTGGAGGAGATCGCGAGCACCAAGCGCGGCGTCGACCGGGTGTACGCGATGCAGGCCGGCCGCGAGGTGCGGGTAATGGTCAAGCCGGAGGAGGTCGACGACGACACCGCCGCCCTGCTCAGCCACGAGATCGCGCGCGAGATCGAGGGCCGGCTGGAGTACCCCGGCCAGATCAAGGTGACCGTGATCCGTGAGTCCCGGGCCGTGGACGTGGCGCATTGACCCCTCCGCTACGCTACGAGTCTTACAAACTCCTTACATCAGAGCACTGAAGTTCATACACAAGATTCCGATAGTCAATAACATGAAGGGTCGGGTCACCCTCATTGCATTGCTGGCGGCGCTCACCACCGCGGTGTCCGCGTCCGCCGCGTCCGGAGCCGTCAGGCTCTCCGCGCACAGCTACTGCGGATCGCGCTGCGGGCAGGTCGCCGCCATCCACGGCGCCGGCAAGCTCCAGCAGTGGGGCACGGGCGTCACCTACGGCACCGTCGGCCAGGGCACGATCGCGATCCGCGACCGCAGCTACAACGGCCACCGCGACTTCAGCGTCAGCGGCTGGGAGCGCAGGTGGACGAACAACGGCTTCACCTACTACTCCGGCAAGGGCATGTCCTACCAGGCCTCGACCACGTGGACGGTCAAGATCACCGCGTCCTGGGGGGCGTCTACCACGACCACCGCCCTCGGGCGCGGCTACATCCAGGGCGCCACCAAGAACAACGCCTGGCTGGACACCCACTGGACGCTCGGCAGCGGCCTCAGCCCCAGCCAGTGGCCGCACTGGCCGACGGCCGGCAAGTCGTTCGCGATCGGTCACTGATCCCGCGTCTCGCCCGGCGGCTACGATAAGTGCCGATGGCTGAGAAGATCCTGATCGTCGAGGACGAACGCAACATCGCGTCGTTCGTTTCGATGTACCTGAAGAACGCGCGCTACCAGGTCGAGATCGCGCGCGACGGCGGCGAGGCGCTGATGAAGGCCGAGAACACCAAGCCCGACCTGGTGGTGCTCGACCTGATGCTGCCCGATATCGACGGGCTCGAGGTCTGCCGGCAGATCCGCTCGACCTCGGACGTGCCGATCCTGATGCTGACCGCCCGCGACGACGACATCGACAAGATCGTCGGGCTCGAGGTGGGTGCGGACGACTACCTGACCAAGCCGTTCAACCCCCGCGAGCTGGTCGCCCGCATCAAATCGATCCTGCGCCGCGCCACTCAGACCCAGAAGAGCGGCCGGCCGCCGGAGGCCGTGATGGAGCATGGAGCCATCAAGATCGACGCGGGACGACGCGAGGTCACGGTCAGCGGCGATCAGGTGCAGCTGGCTCCCAAGGAGTTTGACCTGCTGTGGGAGCTGCTCGACCACCGCGGTCTGGTGCTGACCCGCGATCAGCTGCTCGAGCGCGTGTGGGGTTACACGTTTGCGGGGGACACGCGCACCGTGGACGTGCACGTGCGCCAGCTCCGCCGCAAGCTCGGTGACGAGTGCCCGGTTGCCACCGTCTGGGGCGTCGGGTACAAGGTCGCTGACGATGCTCCGGTCACTTAGAACACGGCTGACGCTGCTGTTTGCGGGGACGCTGCTGCTGGCGACGGTGATCGCCGGGGCGGCCTCGATCCGGCTCTATCAGAGCTACAACCGTGACCAGACCGCCAACGAGCTGCGCTCCCAGGTGGGCGGCGCCGCCGAGTATTTCGACGCCGCGCTGAATGCGTATGGCACCAACCAGCATCCTCCCACCCGCGCAACCGTAGGGCAGATCGAAAGCATCTGCGGCTGCCACGTGCTGTATACCGGCAACGTGCCGCCGTTCCCAGTCGGGGGCAGACTGATCAGCTTCGCCGGAAAGGGCGTGGCCTGGCAAACCATGCGCCCTGACGACCGGGTCACGTTCCAGTTCCAACCACCGGGCAGCGACCGCACCTACATCGGTGTGGCTGCCCCCCTGGCCGCCCGGGGTCAGCAGGTGGGGGCGATCGTGATGGCGAAGCCGCTGGCGGACGTCAACCGCGCCTGGACGAAGGTGGCGGGCCGGGTGGCGATCGGCACCGGCATCGGCCTGCTGGTCGCCTTCATCCTGGCAACGTTCGTGGCACGGCGGATCACGCGGCCGCTGAAGGAGCTGGGCGCAGCGGCCGACCGGGTCGCCCGTGGCGACCTCGAGGTGCACGTGGCCGGCGACCGCACCTCCGACGACGAGCTGGGGCAGCTGGCCCACCGCTTCCAGGGCATGGTCGATCGCCTGCGCGAGGTGGACGAGCTGGAACGCAACTTCCTGATGCGCGTCACCCACGAGCTGCGTACGCCCGTGACAGCCATCTCGGGCCACGTCCAGGCCATGAACGAGGGGCTGGTCGGCCCCGAGGACATGGACACGTCGCTCGACGCCGTCAGCGAGGAGGTGCGCCGCATCGGCCGGCTGGTCGACGACCTGCTCGACCTCACCCGCCTCGAGGCCCACCAGTTCCGGCTGGTGCGCGAGGAGGTGGGGCTGGAGGCGCTGCTGGAGCAGGCCGCAGCCTCGTTTCGCGACCGCGCCCGCGCCAACGAGGTCAGCTTCGACACCCCGATCGCCGGCGCGCCCACGATCCTCTCCGACGGCGACCGCGTGCTGCAGATCGTGTCCAACCTGCTCGACAACGCCTTCCGCTGGACACCCCGCAAGGGCACCGTCACGCTCAGCTATGCGACCGCCAACTCGACGGCCGCGATCCACATCTCAGACACCGGC
>DASUHV010000239.1:0-2096 GCA_036273355.1 Gaiellales bacterium | reverse complement strand
CCGGTCAGCACCATCACGCGCGAGTCGTCCATGGCCAGCGCGGCGAACATCAGGGTCAGCTGCGCGATCAGCGACGGGCCGATCGCGTTTCGCACCTCGGGCCGGTTGATGGTGAGGGTGGTGACCGGGCCGTCGCGTGTCAGCAGGATCTCGGTCACATCCGGAACACCCCGTAGGTCGTGGCGGCGGCCCCCGTGCCGGCCGCGGCGGCCAGGCCCAGCGCAAGCAGCTTGCGGGTGTCGCGGGGGTCGATGACGCCGTCGTCCCAGAGCCGCGCGGTGGAGTACCAGGGCGAGCCCTCGCGCTCGTAGTCCTCGATGATGGGCGCCTCGAACGCGTCGCGCTCGTCGTCGCTCATCTCGCCGCGGACGGTGGACAGCACGCGCGCCGCCTGGCGGCCGCCCATCACCGAGATGCGGGCGTTCGGCCACATCCACAGCTGGCGGGGCGAGTAGGCGCGGCCGCACATGGCGTAGTTGCCGGCGCCGTAGCTGCCGCCGATCACGACGGTGAACTTGGGCACCTCGGCGCAGGCCACGGCGGTCACCATCTTGGCGCCGTCCTTGGCGATGCCGCCGGCCTCGTACTCGCGGCCGACCATGAAGCCGGTGATGTTCTGCAGGAACAGGAGCGGGATGTGGCGGGCGGCGGCCAGCTCCACGAAGTGGGTGCCCTTCAGCGCTGACTCCGAGAAGAGGATGCCGTTGTTGGCGATGATGGCAACGGGCATGCCGTGGACGTGGGCGAAGCCGCAGACGAGGGTGTCGCCGTAGAGCGCCTTGAACTCGTGCAGCAGCGATCCGTCGACGATGCGCGCGATCACCTCGCGCACGTCGTAGGACTGGCGGGGGTCGCGGGGGATCACGCCCAGCAGCTCCGAGGAATCGAGCGCCGGCGGCTCGGGGTCACGGTTGACGGGTGGCGGGGGAACCGGCCGGTTGAGGTTGCGGACGATCTCGCGGGCGATGCGCAGCGCATGCTCGTCGTCGTTGGCGTAGTGGTCGGCGACGCCGGAGATGCGGGTGTGCACGTCGGCGCCGCCCAGCTCCTCGGGCGTCACGTCCTCGCCGGTGGCGGCCTTCACGAGCGGCGGGCCGCCCAGGAAGATGGTGCCGGTGCCGTGGACGATCACGCTCTCGTCGCACATGGCGGGGACGTAGGCGCCGCCGGCGGTGGAGGAGCCCATCACGACGGCGATCTGGGGGATGCCGCGGGCGGACATGCGGGCCTGGTTGTAGAAGATGCGGCCGAAGTGGTCGCGGTCGGGGAACACCTCCGACTGGAGCGGCAGGAAGGCGCCGCCGGAGTCGACCAGGTAGATGCAGGGCAGGGCGTTCTGCTCGGCGATCTCCTGCGCGCGCAGGTGCTTCTTGACGGTGACGGGGTAGTAGGTGCCGCCCTTGACGGTGGCGTCGTTGGCGACGATCACGCAGGGCAGCCCGGCGACGGGGCCGATGCCGGTGACGATGCCGGCACCCGGCGCCTCGTCGTCGTAGAGGCCCTCGCCGGCGAGGGCGGAGAACTCGAGGAAGGCGGCGCCGCGGTCGACCAGGCGCTCGATCCGCTCGCGGGCGAGCAGCTTGCCGCGGGCGCGATGGCGCTCGACCTGGGCGTCGCCGCCACCGGCCCGCACGCGCTCGAGCCGGCGTTCCAGATCAGCAACAAGTTCCTGCATATGCTCACGGTTCTTGCGGAACTCGTCACCACGGACGTCGAGATGCGTGTCGATGCGCGGCATCCGTCCGGCAATCTACTCCGCAACGCGGCTCCCGCGGCCTGTGCCGGCTCTGCCGCAAACCCGTCACGGCGCCCGAGGCGGTGTTTGACACCTCCCACCGGCCGTTTGGCTGCCGGAGCCGAGCGGGTGTAAATCCGGTGTCACGAGGTGGTGCCGAAGTGCCACGGCGGCTGAGGCGGTGTTTGACACCTCGTCGGCCGCTCAGGTGTCGCGGCGAGGTCACGGCGGCGGGGCCGTTTCGTGACGGTCAGGTGTCGCGCGGCAGGCGCACCGTGAAGGTGCTGCCGGCGCCCTCGGTGCTCGCCACCGAGATCCGGCCGGAGTGACGCGTGACCAGCTCGCGTGCGATCGCCAGGCC
>DASUHV010000238.1:0-6526 GCA_036273355.1 Gaiellales bacterium | reverse complement strand
GCGATCGCGCCGGGCGCGGTCGGGTCGCAGACGGCGCTGATATCGGTGGTGCTGAACGGGGTGGCGCCGCAGAGCGTGATCACGGCCTACACGGTCGGCCAGGCGCTGATCACGACGGCGTGGAGCGTGGCCTTCGGCCTGACCATGCTGGCCATGCAGATCGGCTGGAAGCAGACCCGAGGCTTGATCCACGTGCGCAAGAAGGAGGACGGCGAGAACGACCCGATCGCCGAGCCGGCCACGGCCGACGCCGGGCCGCCCGACGCCACGGGGTAGCGGCCACCTCAGACGAGGGTGACGGTGGCGCCGGCCGCGCGCAGCGCGGCCACCTCGGAGCGGTCGGCGCCTGTGTCGCTGATCACCTCGTGCACCGCCTCCAGGCCGCAGATGCGGGCGAACGCGATCTGGCCGATCTTGGAGCTGTCGGCGACCACCACGACGCGGCGGGCACGAGCGATCAGCGCCCGGTTCGTGTGAGCTTCGACCTCGTGGTGGGTGGTGAGACCGGCGCCGACGGCGATGCCGTCCACGCCCACCAGCACGATGTCGAGGTACAGGCCGGACAGGGACGCCTCGGCCAGCGGCCCCACCAGCTCGTAGGACTCGGGGCGAGCGACGCCGCCGGTCACGACCAGCTTCAGGTTGGGGCGCACCGCCAGCTCGGAGGCGATGTTCAGGGAGTTGGTGACGACCGTCAGCCGCCGCCGGTCGGACAGCGCCCGGGCACACTCGGTCGTGGTGGTGCCGCCGGTCATGCCGATGGCGGCGCCCTCGGGTACGCGCTCGGCCGCCACCTGTGCGATCCGGGCCTTCTGCTCCTGGCGGCGGGCGCTGCGATAGCGCAGCGGCAGCTCGAACAGGACGCCGTTTGCGATGGCGCCGCCGTGCGTGCGCGCCAGCAGCCGCTGCTGCTCGAGCAGCACCAGGTCGCGCCGCACGGTGGCCGAGGAGACGCCCAGATCCGCGGCCAGGTCGCCGACTCCGACCGACCCGTTCGTGGACAGCTGCTCGACGATGCGGCTGAGACGTTCGGACTGGCGCATTGCTGCGGCAAGTCTACCCAGTGGCACCTCCGCACGCTGGTTGCCTTCTGCGCACTTACGGCATAAAGTGGCCCGATATGAGCGCAATCGCTCACGAGGTGGCCAGCCAGCCCGACATCTGGCGCCAGGCCGCCGACCTCGCGCCCGACCTGCCACTGCCGGCCCGCGGCCTGCGGTTGGCGGTGGCCGGGTGCGGCACCTCGCTGTACATGGCGCAGTCCTACGCGGTCGCGCGCGAGCAGGCCGGGGCCGGCGAGACCGACGCGTTCGCGGCCTCGGAGTTCCCGACCGGCCGCAGCTACGACGCGCTGCTCGTGATCTCGCGCTCCGGCACCACCAGCGAGGTGCTGGAGCTGCTGCGGTCGCACCGCGGCGCGCCCACGGTGGCGCTGACCGCGGTGCCCGACGGCCCGGTCGCGGAGCTTGCGGACTCGGTCATCTCGCTGCCCTTCGCCGACGAGCGGTCGGTGGTGCAGACGCGGTTCGCCAGCACGGCGCTGATGCTGCTGCTGACCCACGCCGGGCTCGATCTGTCACCGTCGATCGAGGCCGCCCGGCGCGTGCTGGAGGCGCCGCTGCCCATCGACCCGGCCGAGTTCCGGCGGTTCCAGTTCCTGGGGCGCGGCTGGACGAACGGCCTCGCCAGCGAGGCCGCGCTGAAGCTGCGCGAGGCTGCCCAGGCCTGGGCCGAGGCGTACCCCGCGATGGAGTACCGGCACGGGCCGATCTCGCTGGGCGACCCGGACACGGCGGTGATCGCGATCGGCCCGATCGATGCGACGCTGGGCACGGACATTCGCGCCACCGGCGCCACGCTCGTCGACCCCGACCCATCCCCCCTGGCCACCCTGGTGCTGGCGCACCGGCTGGCAATCAGGCTTGCGGAGATCCGCGGCCTGGATCCCGACCTGCCCCGTAACCTGACTCGATCGGTGGTGTTGCCATGAGGCGCCTGTTCCTGATCGCCGCGACCGCTCTGCTGGTCGCCTCCGCCGGCTGCGGCGGCTCCAGCTCGTCCAACGGTGTCGTCAACGTGACCGTCTGGCACGGCTACGAGGACATCGAGGGCAAGGCCATGACCAGCGCCGCGGCGCGCTTCAACGCCACCCATCCCAAGATCCACGTCACCGTCCAGAACTACGGAAACGCGGACTACGCCCTGCAGAAGGTGCTGACCGCGATCCGCGGCGGCTCCTACCCGGACATCGCCTACCTGTACGGGTCGTGGGCGGCCAACATCGCGCGCAGCCCCACCGCCGTCGACCTGTCCTCCCGGATCAAGGAGCCGGGGGTGAACTGGAACGACTTCTGGCCGGCCGAGCGGCAAGCGGTGCAGGTCGGCGACAAGGTGATCGGCATGCCGGCGCTGGTCGACAACCTGGCCCTGGTCTACAACAAGAAGCTGTTCGACCAGGCCGGGATCCCCTACCCGACCGCGAACTGGACGTGGGACGACTTCCGGTCGGCCGCGCAGAAGCTGACCGATCCGTCGGCCAAGCAGTTCGGCTGGGCCTACGTGGCCGACGGCAGCGAGGACACGGTCTGGCGCTTCGACGCGCTGCTCTGGCAGGCGGGGGGCGACATCCTCAACTCCGACAACACGAAGGCGGAGTTCAACTCACAGGCCGGGGTGCAGGCGGCCACGCTGCTGCAGCAGATGGCGACGGTCGACCACTCCGTCTACCTGGACAACGGCAACGGCAACTACGCCAACCTGTTCAACTCGGGCAAGATCGGGATGCTGTTCACGGGGCCGTGGGACCTGTCCAGCTTCCCCGACGTCGACTACGGCGTGCAGGTGCTGCCCGGCCTCGAGAACCACCAGACCATCTCCGGTCCCGACCAGTGGGTGCTGTTCGACAACGGCAGCGAGCGCACGCAGGCGGCCTGGACGTTCCTGAAGTGGTTCACGTCGCCGCAGCAGGCGATGATCTGGTCGACACAGACCGGTGACCTGCCGATCCGCGCCTCGCAGACGCAGCTGCCCGGCTACGACGCGTACGTGAAGAAGTACCCGGGCGTGTCCGTGTTCGTGCAGAACGAGGCGAACGCGGTCAAGGCGCGGCCGGTGATCGCCAACTACAACGAGGTGTCCCAGGCGATGGGCCAGGCGATCCAGGCGGTGCTGCTCGGCAAGGGCCAGCCGCAGCAGGAGCTCGACCAGGCCGCGGATCAGGCCGACCAGACGCTCGCGACGGGCCAGTGATCTCGAGGGCGGCGCGCTCCGAACACGTCAGCGGCTGGCTGTTCGTGGCGCCGGCCGCCCTGCTGATCGGCATCTTCGGGATCCTGCCGATCGGGTGGGCGGCGCTGCTGTCGTTCCAGAACAACGACCTGCTGACGACGCCCACCTGGGTGGGTACGCAGAACTACCACACGCTCGTGAACGACCCGGTGTTCCGGCAGTCGGTCAACCACACGATCGTGTACACGCTGCTGTTCGTGCCGCTCTCGGTGGGCGGATCGCTGGCGCTGGCGATGCTGCTGAACACGCGGATCAGGTTCTCGCGGTTCTACCGCACGGCGGTGTTCATCCCGGTGGCGACGTCCACGGTGGCAACGGGGCTGATCTTCAACTGGCTGCTGGAGCCGACCTACGGCGTCGCGAACTACATGCTGGGAAAGGTGCACCTGGGCCCGTACGGATTCTTCCAGAATCCCGACCAGGCGCTGTACTCGATCGTGGCGATGACGGTCTGGGGCTGGCTCGGGTTCGACGTGATCGTGTACCTTGCCGCGCTGCAGGGGGTGCCCGAGAGCCTGGTCGAGGCGGCGCGGCTGGATGGGGCGGGACGCTGGGCGACGTTCCGCCACGTGGTGTTCCCGCTGGTGTCGCCGGCCACGCTGTTTCTGATCGTGTGGTCGACGATCAACGCGCTGCAGGTGTTCGACGAGATCTACGTGACCACGCGCGGTGGGCCGCTGCACGCCACGACCGTGATGGTCTACTACCTCTATAGCCAGGCGTTCGAGTTCTTCCACGCCGGGTACGCGGCGGCCATCGCCGAGGTGCTGTTCGCGATCACGCTGGTGTTCTCGCTGCTGCAGCTGTGGCTGGGCAACCGCCGGGTGCACTACGGCTCATGAGGTGGCCGCTGCCGTTCAGCCCCCGCCATCTGGCGCTGATGCCGATCGCCGTGCTGATGCTGCTGCCGCTGGGCTGGATGCTCTTGACCTCGATCCAGACGCTGCCCGAGTCGCGGCACTTCCCGCCCGTGCTGATCCCGTCCGGCATCCACTGGGAGAACTATCCGGACGCCTGGAACGCGGCGCCGTTCGGCCGCTTCTTCGCGAACAGCATGATCGTGACGCTGTCGGCCGTGGCGGGCAACCTGGTGTTCTGCAGCCTGGCGGGCTACGCCTTCGCGCGGATGCGGTTCTTCGGCCGCGACGTGCTGTTCGTGGCGCTGCTGGCGACGCTGATGGTGCCGTTCCAGGTGACGATGATCCCGACCTTTCTGATCGTCCAGAAGATGGGACTGGTGAACTCGCTGCCGGCGCTGATCGTGCCCAACCTGGTCACGCCGTTCGGGATCTTCCTGCTGCGGCAGTTCTTCCGGACGCTGCCGATCGAGCTCGAGGAGGCGGCGCGGATGGACGGCTGCTCGCGCCTGGGGGTGCTGGTGCGGGTGGTGCTGCCGCTGTCGATGCCTGCCTTGGCAACTCTTGCGATCGTGACCTTCCTGTGGACGTGGAACGACTTCCTGTGGCCGCTGATCGTGATCACGTCGACCAACCAGAGCACGGTGCAGCTGGGCCTGGCGCAGTTCCAGGGTGCGCACCAGACGAACTGGACGCTGCTGATGGCGGGCAACGTGATGGCGCTGGCACCGATGCTGCTGGTGTTCATCATCGGCCAGCGCTGGTTCGTGCAGTCGCTGGCCTCGACCGGCCTCAAGTAGCCGGCGGGCGGCGATGCGCACGACCGCCGTGACGCTGCCGTGACGCCCTCGCGAGCCACAGGGGTGTCAAACACCGCCTCGGCCGGCGTTGATGGGTTGTGACAGCTCCGTGACGGGCCGTTACAGGGCCCTCGCATGGTTGAGCCGATCGAATTGTAAAGGGGTCAGAGCCCGACTCGGCCGCCGTGAGCACTGGCGGCGCCGGCCGTGATCGTTCGTGACCGAATCGTTGCGAAGCGGGGGTCGGCCGGGGAGTCTGTGACGTTTCGGGTCCGTGACGGTTGCGTGACGGGTCAGCCGGCGGGCGAGAGGCGCACCGAGTCGGCAATAGCGCGTGCTCGCTCGGGGTCGAGCCGGCCCGCGCCGGGCTGCTCGGCGTTGGCCGCGCCCGCGCCGATCGCCGCGCGCAGGGCGTCGTCCCAGCCTGCTCCGCCGTCGAGCGCCACCACCAGCCCCGCCAGGAAGGCGTCGCCGCTTCCCACCGGGTAGCGGCCCTCGGCGTCGGCGCCGCCGGCCAGCGACCTTCCGTCCGGGGCGACCATGACCGCGCCGTCGCGGCCGCGGGTGACGATCGCGGCGCCGCCGCCGGCCTCGTGCAGCGTCCGTGCCGCGTCGAGCGCGGCGGCCATGCCGGTCAGCTCTGCGGCCTCGGCGGCGTTCACCTTCACCAGCGCCGGTCGGGCGGCGATGCCCTCCTCGCGGCTGTCGAATGCGCAGCGGGCGACCCCGATCAGCGGCACGTAGCCGTCGGCCGGCGCCCCCGGCGGCAGCGACCCCGAGATCGTCGCCCACCCGGCCTGGGGCAGGTGCCGCGCAGCCAGCTCCGCGAAGCCGCCCCACTCCTCAAGCGTGACCGCCGCACCGTGCTCGTAGAACTCCGTCAGTCCCTGGTCGGCCCCGGCCACCGATAGCGACGAGCGCGTCTCCGCCTGCGCCCAGGCCGCCGCCAGCTCGATGCCCTCGCGTTCGCACTGGTCGGCGATCCAGCGCCCCGCGTGGCCGCCCAGCAGCGCAACCGCCCGCACCTCTGCGCCCAGTGCGGACGCCGCCCGCGCCACGTTCAGGCCCTTGCCTCCCGCCACCTGCGCGAACTCGGCGGGACGGTGGATGCCGCCGGGCGTCAGCCGGTCGACCCCGAACAGCCGGTCGATCGACGGGTTCGCCGCCAGGCACACGATCATGCCTCCGCCCTCGCCTCGGCCATCGTCGCCTGCGCGGTGATGCCTCCCAGCGCCCGCGTCGAGAGCGCTCCGCAGGCATTGCCGAGCGCCAGCGCCTGCTCCAGCGGCTCCCCCGCCAGCCACGCGGCCAAGAAGCCCGCGTCGAAGCTGTCGCCGGCACCGGTCGTGTCGATCGCCTCGACGGGATGCCCGGCCGCGCGCACCACGCCGCCGGCGGTGTGCGCGGCCGCGCCGCCCGCCCCGTGCTTCACCACCACCCGCGGCCCGTCCACCGTGCCCAGCGAGTCGTGCTCCCGCTCGTTCAAGAGCAGCAGGTCGATCGCCGGCACCAGCGCGCGCAGCTCGGCGCCGCTGCCGTCGCCCACCTCGCCCTGCGGATTCACCGATACCGTCGCACCCG
>DASUHV010000237.1:0-3773 GCA_036273355.1 Gaiellales bacterium | reverse complement strand
CCAGGGCCGGCTGGATGCGTTCGAGAAGAAGCACGGCTTCAGCCAGGACCGGGTCAACGAGGCCGCACGCGCCGGCCTCAACCGCGCCGTCGACGAGGGCGAGCAGGCCGGCGCGTTCAACTCGGTGGAGGCGTTCCTGCTGCACGCGGCGATCGGGCTGGCCCCGATCGACAAGCTGATCTCCTACGTGCGGCAGTACCTGTCGTAGCGGCTCAGGCGAGGCGGCCGTGCGCCAGCTCCTCCGCCAGCCACATCGAGCCGATCTCCATCGCGCCGGCCTGCAGCACGTTCTCGCGGCTCTCGGGCAGGTCGAGCCGCCGGGCCATGGCCTCGGCCTGATCGCGGTCTGCGAACTCGAGCACCAGCTCGGTCTCGCTGTGGTCGTCGACAACCCGCGACAGCGAGTAGCCGATCACGCCGGCGCCGCGCAGCTGCGGGGCGCGGCGCTCGATCGTCTGGCGCCACTCGTCGATGTCGGACACCCGGCGGCGGATGGTCAGCCGGTAGGCGGTCGGTCGATGGTTCGCGTCCATGGCCAAAGAGTACGTGCTGGCGTTCTCGGCGGCTGCCGGGATCACCACGGCGCCACGGCTGCTGCCGCACTCGACTTGGTAGCCGACCATCTGGGAGCTGCGACCGCGTGCGGCGGTCTGTGCGATCCTCGAGGCATGCGTCGCACCGCGGTCCTGATCTACCTCGCAATCTTCATCGGCGAGGTGGTGTGGTCGTCGCTGGTGCCGCTGGTGCCGACCTACAGCGACCGGTTCGACCTCTCCAAGCTGGAGGCGGGGGTGCTGCTGGCGGCGGCCAGCCTGACGATCCTGCTGGCGTCGATCCCGGCGACGATGCTGAGCGACCGCTACGGCGCGCGGGCGGTGACGCTCGTGGCCGTGGGCGGGATGGCGGTGGCGGACGTCGGGCAGGCGCTGGCCGACCGCTACTGGATGCTGCTGGTGGCGCGCGCGGTGTTCGGGATCGCGTTCGGGGCGCTGTGGGTGGCCGGGGTGGCGTGGCTGGCGGAGGCGGCGGGATCGCTGCAGGCGCGGGCGCTGTCGTTGACGATCACGACGGCGGGGCTGGCCGGGATCGTGGGGCCGGCGTTCGCCGGTGTGCTGGTGCAGCGGTTCGGGCTGGCGGCGCCGTTCCTGTGCTGTGCGATCGCAACGGCTGCGGTGGTGTCGATGATGGCGCTGTCCGAGTCGGATGCGGGGCAGCGGCTGGACGGCGTGCCGCCGCTGCTGCAGACGATGCGGGCGGCGATGGGCAGCAGGCTGATCCTGTCCAGCCTGTTGCTGATGACGCTGGGCGGGTTCGTGGGCGGCGCGACCAACCTGCTGGCGCCGCTGCAGCTGCACCAGAACGGGCTCAGCAGCGCCGCGATCGGGATCGCGTTCTCGGCGGCGGCGGTGGCGTTCATCGCATCGAGCGGGGTGGTGGCGCGGTTTGGGGAGCGGGCGGCGAAGGTGGAGGTGGGGGTGATCGCGACGGTGCTGATGTCGGCCACGCTGCTGATCGTGGTGGTCAGCACGACGACGCCGGCGGTGCTCAGCTTCCTGCTGCTGCGAGGGCCGATCGCGGCGGTGATGTTCACGATCACGTTCCCGCTGGGCGTGGTCGGAGCGCGCGCGGCCGGGGTCAGCCTGAGCGCGGTGGCGGCGCTGCTGAACATGGTCTGGGCTGGGTCGGCGCTGGTCGGCCCGATCCTGGCAGGAGCGATCACGGAGGTCGCATCGCCCGAGGCCAGCTACCTGGTCGTGATCGTGATGGCGCTGGCCGGCAGCGCATGGATGGCGACGGCCGGACGCGCCCCGCGTGTGGCGCGGGAGCCGGACTGCACGCGCACGGTCACCGGGCGCTAGCCGGGCGCGCCCTGTGGGCGGGTTAGAATCCGGCGCGGAGCGGCCGCCCGGCGGCCGTGCCGGTTGCCGACGTAGCTCAGCTGGTAGAGCACATCACTCGTAATGATGGGGTCGGGAGTTCGAGTCTCCCCGTCGGCTCTGCTTCTGATGTCGGAACGCCCGCCAACCGTTCCCGCCTACACAGGGTTTCCGGCCGCCCAGGCGGCGACGTCCATTCGTGAACGCTCAGCCCGTGTCTTCCTGGCCTGACAGCCCGGCGCTCACCGCCCGGTCGGATCGTGATCCGAGGGCGAACAGGCAGAACACGATCGGGAACGCGACGAACAGCAGTACCGTCGTCCAACCTGGGAGCTGCCCTCCGCTTGGGAAGAAGTCTCCGCAACGGTACCGCTGCGGCTGGTCCATGATCGACAGGTAGTCGGAAGCTACGACGTGAAACGTGACCGCTCCGGCGCTCAGCGAGGCCAGCACGAGGCCGATGCCGTAGGCGTTGCGCACCTCGTGCCCTCGGAGGATGGCACCGATGCCCAGCCAGACACCGCCGGTGATCACGAGGCCCGCGACCAGTTCGGGCAGCAACACGTGCGTACCGGGCCGGTGCCAGATCTCATCGCCGCCGTCCGGACAGAACAGATGTCCCGATCCGAAGACATCCGTGAACGCGCTGGCCGTCACCAGCACCACGATCGCCGTGACAGTGCCGATCAGGGCGATGAATGCGACGAGCATGTAGGCGTGGGCCGTGCTGCGCTTCGTCCGACCCGTCAGCCCCGAGAAGTCGTCACTCGCTCCTTCGTCATCCAACATATCACCCACGCTATATCGCGTGCGGGCTATTGTCAAGCGTACCGCCGCAGGGGGTGGACTGGGCAGACCTACGTGTTGTCCCTACACGACTGGATCCCGTACCAGCGGGAGATGATGACGCCGCGGTCATCGAACGCATGGTCTGCCAGCAACAGCTGCTCCTGCACCTGGTAGTACGCGTCGGTGTGTGATGCCTCGGCCGCAACGGCGATCCGATAGGCACGCCGGACGTGCGCCGTTCCGGCCCCGACCATCTCGTTGAGCTTCGCGTACAGCCATGCTCCGTCGCTGACGGGCGCCGGGCCGGCATCGCTGACCGAGCGTTTCAGCCGCTGGTTTGCGGCCAGCCCGCCTCGCAGCGCTGACACCATCCGCTCCGGCGTCCAGTGACCTTCGTCCCGCCAGGTGATCATGTGGGCGCCGATCTCGCCGCGCGCGACCGACCAGTCACCCATCGCGGTGCAGACGTTATCGCCCCAACGTTCATCAGCCGACTGGCCGCCCAGCGACACCGGGGTGCATCCGGAAAGGGCCGCAGCAGCAGCACCGACGCTCAGGAGCCTGACAATGAACACGATCACAGCATGCGGCATCTCCCCGACGGGGGCAACGCTGACCCGCGAGTGAACCTCCCGGCACCGCCGCGCCCGTCCGGTGGATAGCGTGTCAGCATGCAGCCCTACCGCCGCATCACCATCGCCGTCGGTGTCTCGATGTTCGTCGACGCCTCGCTGTACCTGGCGGTGCTGCCGCTGCTGCCCCGCTACGCCGACCAGTTCAACCTGAACACCTTCCAGGCCGGCCTGGTGCTGGCCGCCTACCCGGTCTCGGTGCCGTTCGTCTCGCTCGGCTGCATCGTGCTGGTGCCACGCGTCGGCGCCCGCCGCATATCGCTCGCCTCCGCGCTGCTGATGACCATCGCCACGGTCATCTTCGCCTGGGCGCCGAACGTCGAGGTCCTGATCCTGGCCCGGTTCGTCCAGGGCTTCGCCAGCGGCTCGATCTGGACGGCGTCCATGTCCTGGGTCACCGACAACGCACCAGCCGGCCACCGTGGCCGCGAGTCCGGCATCGTGATGGGCCTGCTCTCCGCCGGGTCGATCGCCG
>DASUHV010000236.1:0-3460 GCA_036273355.1 Gaiellales bacterium | reverse complement strand
CTCTACTGGTCACACGACCTGCGCGGCGAGTGTAATGCCCATCCCGCCAATCCGATCGTCCGCTATCCCGGCTCGGCCCGCCCGGCCGGACGCCTGCTGCAGCGGGGTCGCGACCTGATCCGGCCCGGCCAGGACTGCACGGCGCTGTACGGTCGTGCGGTCGTGCTGAACCGCGTCGAGACGCTCTCCCGGGACAGCTACCGGGAGCGTGCGGTGGCCCGCATCGAGCCCGACTGGATGCCGGGCCTGCGCGGCACGCACACCTACAACGCGGACGCGGAGTACGAGTACCTGGACGGATACCGGACGGTCGGCCGGTTCGCGCGAACGGCGGCGGGCGGATGAGCAGCGTCGCCGTGGCGGCGATCCCGGATGCGGCCCGAGCGGGCCACCGCCCGCTGCTGGCGGCGCTGGAGCAGGCCTATCCGGTGCGGTTCGTGGGCGGCAGCGATGCAGAGCTGGCCGCCGCCGGGGCGGTGATCGCGTTTCCCGGCGCCCGGCTGCCGGAACGGCCGGGAGTCCCGTCGCTGGTGCTGGGGGGCGAGCCGGCTGCGGCCGGATCGCCGTTCCAGGTGCGCATGCACGATCGCGACGGCCTGGCTCCGCCGCTGCGCGGGCAGCGGCTGGTCGAGCGGACGGCGCCGCCGCCACGGCCGCTGGTTCCCGCGGCCGGGCAGGAGGTGCTTGCGGCGGTCGGCGGAGCGCCGGTGTGGCTGCGAGGCTCCGACGGCGGCATCGCGCGGGAGACGGCGGCCGCAGTGCCACCGACCCTTGAGCACGGCGACCTGCTCCGCGACCACCTCACGGTCGGGCGCTTCTGGTCGCTGCTCCCGATCGTGCACTTCCTGCAGGGCATCTGCGGCGAGCGCGCGCAGCCGCCGCTGCGCGCGTGCTTCGTGATCGACGACCCGAACATTCGCTGGGCGTCATACGGCAGCATCCGCTACCGGGAGCTGGCCGCGGACGCCCGCGAGCACGGCTACCACGTCGCCGTCGCCACCATCCCACTCGACCTGACGCTGCCCGGGCACCGGGCCGCGGCCGTGTTCCGGGAGCATCCGCGCCGGCTGTCGCTGGCTGTGCACGGCAACGACCACCTGCGGCTGGAGCTGGCTCGAGCCGAGGGCGAACGCGAGGCGAACAGGCTGGTAGCCACCGCGATCGCCCGCGTCGAGCGGTTCGAGTGCAGGGCCGGTCTGCGCATCGAGCGGGTGATGTGCCCGCCGCACGGCGGCTGCAGCCTGGCGACGCTGCGGTCGCTGTTCGCCCACGGGTTCCTGGGACTGGCCGCCTCTCGGCCGTTCCCCTGGAACGAGTTCGGCGAGCAGGATGACTGGCCGACGGCCGGCTGGCTACCGGCGCAGCTGAACGGCGGATTGCCGGTGCTGCCGCGCTACCGGCTGGCCAATGACGTCGACG
The DNA here is from genome assembly GCA_036273355.1 of Gaiellales bacterium. Classification (GTDB taxonomy): domain Bacteria; phylum Actinomycetota; class Thermoleophilia; order Gaiellales; family JAICJC01; genus JAICYJ01. The sequence goes on along the minus strand of DASUHV010000236.1, from coordinate 2,041 downwards.
ACCTCGTGTTCCGCGCGCTGCTGGGACAGCCGCTGATCATCTACTGCCACCAGGCCGACCTGCGATCTGGGCTCGATCCGTTTCGTGAGGCGGCCGCTCGCGTCGGCCGCCTGGGAGACGTCGAGTGGACGTCGCTCGGGGAGATGGCGCGCCGCAACGTGTCCGTCCACGATTCCGACGAGCTGGCCACGGTCACCCTCTACTCGCGCGACGCACGGGTGCGCCGTCCGCGGGCACCGCGCCTGCGGATCGAGGTGCCGCGGATCTACGAGCCCGGACGGGCCCCGGCGCTGTGGGTGGACGGAGTCGCACACGACGTCGAGCCGCTACCCGACGGCCGCGGGGTTGTCACGATCGCGAACGGCCACGGCAGCGAGCTGCTGCGGGTGCAGCTGGTCGCGGCGGACGGTGCCGTCCCGGCAGACGTGGCAGCTGTCCGGCCCGGAGCCTGGCCGCTGGCGCGGCGCGCGATGACGGAGGGCCGCGACCGCATCGCTCAGGCGGTCAGGTAGGCGCGGAGCCCCGATCGGCGGCGGCGGCATCGCCGCTCGCCGGGCCGACCGGCGCGATGTCCGACGAGGGACCCACGAGCCCGGCCCGCTCCAGGTCGATCGCGTGCTGGTCGATCGCGTTGATGCGAGCGCGCGCGCGTGACGCCGCGCGGCTGAGGCCGAGCCGGCGTCCAAACATGTCGAGGAGGGCCACGCGCGCCCCGTACCGCGAGATCCTGGTGCCAAACTCTCGTGCCCGGGCATCACCGAGCAGCCGCGCGCGCCTGGCCGCGCCCACCCGCACCGGCGGCACGCCGCTCGGGTGGTATCCGCGGCGCTCCAGCAGGCGGCCGGTGCGGCTTTCGACCAGCGCCACGTCCCCGGGTGCCATCTTCGACTTCCACCGGAAGGCGAGCGTCGGGTCGGGAGGCGGGTACTGCCGGGCGGTCTTCTGGTACTCGAGCATCGAGGGATCGAACTCGACCCCGATGAATCCGCAGACCCGCGCCAGCTCCGACTGTGGCCGGGTCACCAGGTCCTCGTAGTGCAACTCCACGAACTGGCCGGAGTCGAGATGCGGCAGCAACGCATCCCAGCAGCCCTCCGCGTTGATCCAGAACTCCGCCGCCTGGTAGACGTTCCCGGCCCAGCCCTTCTGCGTCACAGAACGCGAGACGTCGCGGGGGTCGCGGATCAGGTGGATGTAGCGCGCGTTCGGCCACAGGAACCGCAGCCGGTGGAACTGGCGGTGCACGGTGGCGCCGACCAGAGGCTTGTCGGCGGACGACCGCTGCTTCTGCCGGAGGAAGTCGTTGACGAGATCGTCGTAGTCGAGCGATCGGTCGATCTTGTAGTCGAACGCGCGCACGGTGGTCAGCCAGTCCGCGTACTCCATCACCGGCGGCCGCTCGCCCGCGTCCGACACCCGCTCGACCACGAAGTCGGTCTCGCTCGCGAACGCGATGCCGGGATGATGGTCGAGCATCAGCCGCATCAGCGTCGACCCGGACCGTTCCGAGCTGACGAGGAACAGGGGCGCGTCGATCCGTGGTGTGGACCGAGCGCGACCGGTGCCCTCGTCTGTCGGCCTTTGAGACATGCGAACAGAGCCTTCTGCGATCGATTGCCCGTGCTTGGAACTACTTGGCATTGGAGAATCGCACAGCGAACCCACAGGGCGCAAACCATCGGAAGCGGCTGCGCGCCCTCGTCTCGCCGGGCGGATCACCCCCTGGCGGCACCATACGCCAAGCGGTATAGCCCGACTGCGGGCTGCCTTACCAGGTCGCGGTCGCGCCGGCGACAACGTGACCACCGGACGATGCCTCGGCGACCGCTCTCTTCTGCAGGTTCGTGGTGGGCGCGGCAAGGCTCGCCGCGCCCACCGGCGAGGTCTCCTAGCTGCGCGCGTCGGCGGCCGCGTGACGGGCGCGGACAATCGCGAGCGCGACGGTGGCGCGAAGTGCGCGCGGCGCGTTGGCCTTCACGTGGGTCAACCTGGTTGCCTGGGCATCGAGCCGCGAGGCAATCGCGCTAAGCGCGGTGGTGAT
>DASUHV010000235.1:0-4196 GCA_036273355.1 Gaiellales bacterium | reverse complement strand
GGCCAGGCCGGCCAGCGGCGGCGGTGGTGGGACTGGCGCGGCTCCGCCCGCACCTCCGCCATCACCGCGGGCAGCAGGTCGGCGGGCGCGGAGGCCTGCGCCTGCTCGCGCAGCCGGCGGGCGATGTCCTCGTGCTCTGTCATGACGGCGTCCTCGTCTCCAGCTGCTCCGCCAGCCGCGCCCGCGCTCGGTGCAGGCGCGACTTGACGGTGCCGGGCGGCAGGTCGAGCAGCTGGCCCGCCTCCTCCATCGACAGCCCCAGCACATCGCAGGCCACGGCCACCGTGCGGAAGTCCAGATCCAGGCCGTTCAGGGCGGCAAGAAGGTCGAGCCGGTCGCCGGCGTCGCCGGAACGGGCGACCGCGTGAAGTTCCTCCGTGGGCTGCGGCAGCCGCCGCCGGCGGTCGATGGCGTCGTAGGCCTTGCGCAGCACGATCCGGTACATCCAGGTCGAGAAGCGGGCATCACCGCGGAAGCGGTCGAGCGCCCGCCAGGCGGCGATCAACCCCTCCTGCACGCAGTCGCGGGCATCGGCGTCCGACCCGGTCACCCGCAGCGCCAGCGTGTACAGCTTGTCCTGATGGCGCACCACCAGCTCCTCGATGGCCGCGCTGTCGCCCCCGGCGGCGCGCCGGGCAAGCGCTTCGTCGGACTGTGATTGCACGTGCCCATGGTAGGCGGCAGCGCGGCGGGGGAGCGGCGCGGCGATGGCGATGGCGGTGGTCATCAGGGTCTTGGACGGCGGGGCCGCCCGCCTGGTTCCGGATATACTCGGCTCCGCTCGGGGCGTGGCGCAGCCTGGTAGCGCACCCGGCTGGGGGCCGGGCGGTCGCAGGTTCAAATCCTGCCGCCCCGACTAGGCGGGAGAAGGCACGGTGGGCGCGATGTCGAGGCAGGGCTTCCCGCCGACGCGCTGGATGCTCGGTGTCGGTGCGCGCTCAAGCCGACCGTGCCCACTGTCGATGCACTAACAAGAGCGGGAGCTTCGCCTTCACCTGGCGTGCGAGCCGCAAAGGTCTGCTGCCCCAGCAGCGGCTTACGCCGAACGAAGGGGAACCGTGGCAGCAGATGGACTTCACCGACGGGCCGCTGAGGCGCTCGTCGCCGCGTCGTCGATTCAGATGGAGACCGAGACCGACGGCGATGTCGAGGTGTGGACGATTGCCAGCGACGAGGGTTCCGTCCGCGCAAGTGTGCCGCCCGCCCGGGTGCACGACGGCATGCTCATGCGGTGCAGGCTGCTGTGGGACGACCGGCCGTACTACGTGACGGTGAGCGTCGCCGATACCACCGAAAGGTTGACGGCACGCGCATCGATCACGCTGAATGTCATCGGGGTCACGCGCGACGCGCAGGAACGGGCAACGCGCCGGGTCGAGTTCGAGGTCAACGCCACGCTGATAGCGTCCGAGTGCGACCGGATCGCGCCGGGCGAGCGCCTGAGTGCGGTCGTTCGCGACGTTTCGGAAGGCGGGATGGGCCTGATTGTCGCCGATCAACGCCCCCAGCCGGGCGATCTGTATCGGCTTGACATGCGCCTGTTCGAGGGGAGGGTGCGAGAGGACGTCCGCGTCCGGTCGGCGAGGACCGCTGCCCACAGCACCCAGCTGCTCGGCTGCGCGTTCACGGTGAGCTCGCCGGAGACGCTGGCGACCGTGAGCGGTCTGCTCGGCCGGATCGATCGCCAAGCCGACGCTCCCAGCCGGAGCGTGCGTGAGGTTCTGGGCATCACCGGCGAGGTCGACAGCGATCCGCCAGGCCGTGCAGCGCGTCGCTTCCGATCACCGGGGGCGAAACACTCCGTTCTCGGGGTGCTCGGTCGCCGATCGGAGGCGCCAGCGTGATCGAGATCGCTGCGCCCAGGATCCACCCGCGCGTGCTCGCGGCGGTCGCCGGCCTGTGCATGCTCGAGGTGCTCGGCTACCTGCTGGCCACACGGCTGGTATCGCCAGAGGGCACCACCGGCAAGGTGCTCGGCGACCTCATCTACCCGGTGATGGAGGCGATCGCGGTGGTGCTGCTGGGACTGGCCGCTCACCATGCATCCGGACGGCGACGTGCCTTCTATGCGCTGATCGCCGTATCGACGGCGTTCGGCCTGTGCGGCGACATCAACTGGGCGGTGCTGGTGCTCGTTGTTCACCGCTATCCGACGCCGTCGCTGGGGGATGAGTTCTACATCTGCGGCCTGTTGCTGCTCGGCCCCGTGCTGTGGATCGGCTTCGGCTTCGGGTCGCGTGGGCAGCGCGTTCGCGCGTTGCTGGACGCGATGATGTGGCTGGTGGTACTGATCTACGGCGCCGTCAGCGTCCTGATCGTGCCGCAGTTGCGCGTGGGCGTCCTCAGCGCTGCCGACAAGGTCGCCCTCGTCGAGACGCTGCTGGCGGTGGTGGCCGGCATCTGGGTGACCGGCGCATTGATGGTCGGGCGGGAACGAATTCCGCTGGGAATGAAGCTGGTGACCCTGGGGATCGCAGCCCAGGCCGCGTCATGGCTCGCCTATTCCTATGTGTACACCGTCAGCCCGATCCAGGACGGAAGCTGGGTCTCGACCGGTTGGCAGGCCACCTGGGCGCTCTTGATCCTCGGAGCGGTGGCCGAGCTCGCCGGAGATGGCGCCGACGTCAGCCGGCAGCGGGTGGCGCGCGGGTTGAGCGTGTGGGTGACCACCGTCGGCGTGGTTGTGCTGCTGGCCCTGATCGTGGTGCTGTCGCCGGGCCTGAGATTCGACCTGGTCGCCGTCACCGCGGCGCTGGTCGGTGTCGTGATCGTGGTCACGCGACTGCATGTGTCGCTGTCAGACGGCGACAACCTGGCGGGCGAGATGCAGGCGATGGCGGAGACCGACAGCTTGACCGGCATCCCCAACCGCCGGGTGTTCGATGCCCGTCTCAGCGCCGCCGCCGAGCAGGCAACGCAGAGCGGCGAGACGGTGGGAGTGATCACAATCGACATCGACTACTTCAAGGCGATCAACGACGGCTACGGGCATCCGCTCGGCGACCTGGTGCTGCAGCGGGTGGCCGATCGTCTGTCCGGCGCGGTGCGTCCGTCCGACACGCTGGCGCGGATGGGTGGCGAGGAGTTCGCGGTGCTCGCGCCCGGCATCACTTTGGAGTCGATCGGCGCGCTGGCCGAGCGCTGCCGGCACGCCGTCTGCGTCCAGCCGATCGCCCTAGGCGGCGTCTCCATCCCGATCACCATCTCGCTCGGCGCGGCTTGCATGCCAGGCCACGCCCAGCACACCGAGGAGCTCCTGCGGGTTGCCGATCGCGCCCTCTACGAGGCCAAGGCCAACGGCAGGAATGTCGTCCATCTCGGGGTCGTCGGCTCGCCGCAGCGTTCGATCCCGATTCCCGAGACCGGCACCGTGGGATGGCTGGAGGCGCTGGCCGATCGTCAGGACAGCAAACAGGCCCGGCAGGAGCACAGCATCGCCATGGTGGAGCTGGCGTCCCGGCTCTGCGCCCTCACCGGCGTCTCGGTCGCCGTGCGCAGGCGCTGCCTGTCCGCCGCGCGGCTGCACGACATCGGCAAGGTGGCCACACCCCACCACATCCTCACCAGCCCGGCAGCGCTCACCCCGGCCGAAATGACGGTGATGAGAGACCACGTCCGCGCCGGCGTGGAGATCCTTTCCGCCTGCCCGGAGACCCGCGACATCGCGGCGATCGTCGGCGAGCATCACGAGCGCATCGACGGCAGCGGCTATCCGAACGGCAAGCGCGGCAGCGAGATCTCAATCGAGGCCCAGGTCATCTCGGTCGCCGATGCCTGGACGGCGATGCTGTCCGACCGTCCCTACCGGTCCGCGCTCTCCATCGACGAGGCCCGCGAGCAGATGCTGCGCGGTGCCGGAACGCAGTTCGAGGCAAGCCTCGTCGCAGCCCTGCTGGACATCGTGGACGACACCTACCACCGACTGCACGCGGCCGCCGCCTAGCAAGGGGCGACCAGCGGACGGTGCGTTGATCCTGAGAACTCACCGTGGTCCCCGCCAGCCCTGGCGTATCGGCTTAGTCGGTTGTGGCGCTGGTCAGGAAGCTGATCACCCCGCTGGTCTCGAGCACTGCGTAGTCGACGTCTGCGAGGTTGCGGATGTTCCGTTGCCGCGCCTGTGCGGCCAGTTCGCGAAGCGTGATCCGCTCACGGCGCAGGTTGTTGTGCAGCGGTCGCCCGTGTTCCACCAGGATCAC
>DASUHV010000234.1:0-5318 GCA_036273355.1 Gaiellales bacterium | reverse complement strand
CCTGTGAGGACACGCGCCACTCGCGCACGCTGCTGCACCGTCACGGCATCGACCTGCCGCTGATCGCGTTGCACCAGCACAACGAGCGTGCCCAAACGCCGGCGTTGCTGCGTCGCGTGGCCGAGGGACGGCGTATCTGCTTGCTGACCGACGCAGGCTTCCCGGCTGTGTCCGATCCGGGCGCGTGGCTCGTGTCCGAGGCGATCGCGGCGGGCGTCGAGCTGGTGGTGCTGCCCGGCCCGTCGTCCGTGACCACGGCGCTGGTGGCCTCGGGGATGGCGGGTGGCGGCTTCGCGTTCGCCGGGTTCCTGCCACGGTCGGCGGGCGCGCTCGCCGCGCTGCTCGACCGGCTCGACCCGGCGGGACTGCCGATCGTGGCGTTCGAGTCCCCGCGCCGTCTGCCCACCACGCTCTCGCGCCTGGCGCGACGCGACCCCGGCAGGCGGATGGCGGTCTGCCGCGAGCTGACCAAGCTGCACGAGCAGGTCGAGCGCGGTGACGCCGCGTCCCTGGCCGAGCGCTTCGCCGATCCTCCGAAGGGCGAGGTGACGCTGGTGCTGGCGGCCGCAGAGCCGGCCGCAGCGGACCTCCCCGACCCGGCGCTGCTGGCCGAGCTGACGGCGGCGGTGGGGGCGAAGCGCGCGGCCGCGCTCGCATCCCAGCTGACGGGCGTGCCCCGCAACCGCATCTACGCCAGCCTCACCGGCCCCTGACGGATTCGTCACGCGTCCCCAACACGGGTCACGCCGCCGGCTCATCGGTGCAACGCTCGTCGCGATCTTTACGGGCTCAGAGCCCGACCCGGCCGGCGTGGGCGATCCGGCGCGGGATCGTGACCGGTCGTCACCGCCCCGTGATGCGGACCCGCATGGCTGCGCGGTTGCGGTTCCGGCTCGGTGATGTTCGTGCCGGCGTCGCGGTGCGGATCGTTGAGGGCGGTGCCGGGATCGTCACGGCGGCGTGAGGTTCGTTGCAGGATTCGGTGTCATGCGCCGGTCACGGCCGTGCAACGACGGTGCCGTCGCCGGTCGGCGCACCGGTAGGATGCAGCGCTCCGGCCATGGCCTTCTCTGTCACGACACCGATCTACTACGTCAACTCGGATCCGCATCTGGGGCACGCGTACACGACCGTGGCCGGCGATGCGCTGGCCCGCCATCACCGCCAGCGCGGCGAGGACGTGTTCTTCCTGACCGGCACCGACGAGCATGGCGGCAACGTGGCCCGTGCCGCCGAGGCCGCCGGCATGCCGCCCAAGCAGTTCTGCGACGAGGTGTCCGAGCGCTTCCGCCGGCTGACGACCGCCATGGAATCGTCGAACGACTTCTTCATCCGCACCACCGATCCGGAGCACGAGCGCCGCGTGCAGGACTTCGTCCAGCACCTGTACGACGACGGCCACCTCTACGAGGGCACCTACGCCGGCCTCTACTGCAGCTCCTGCGAGGTCTTCTACACCGAGAGCGACCTCATCCAGCCCGGCAACCTGTGCCCGATCCACAACCGCCCGGTCGAGTGGGTGGAGGAGAAGAACTGGTTCTTCCCGCTCTCGAAGTGGGCGCCGAAGCTGCTGGAGCTGTACGACGCCAACCCCGACTTCGTACGCCCCCGCGCCCGCTACAACGAGGCCCGCTCGATGATCGCCGGCGGCCTCGAGGACGTCTCCTTCACCCGCGCCACCGTCAGCTGGGGGATCCCGGTGCCGTGGGAGCCCAGCCAGACGATCTACGTCTGGGTGGACGCGCTGCTCAACTACCGCACCGCCCAGGAGTACGGCCTCGGGCGCGACGTGACGTCCGAGTTCTGGCCGACCTCGCTGCACCTGATGGCCAAGGACATCCTGCGGCTGCACGGCATCATCTGGCCGGCGATGCTGCTGGCGGCCGGCTACGAGCCGCCCCGCGGCCTGTTCGTGCACGGCTACTTCACCACGGGCGGCGAGAAGATGAGCAAGACGCTCGGCAACGTGATCGACCCGTTCGAGGTGATCGACCTGCTGGGCGCAGACGCGCTGCGCTTCTACCTGATGCGCGAGGTGCAGTGGGGCCAGGACGGCGACGTCACCTGGGAGGGCCTGCACCGCCGCTACGAGGGCGAGCTCGCGAACGACCTCGGCAACCTGGTGTCGCGCGCCACCGCCATGATCGTGCGCTACCGCGACGGCCGCGTGCCGGAGGGCCGAAACGCGCTCGAGCCGGTGCACGAGTCGGTGGCCGCGCGCCTGGATGCCGTCGACCTTTCGGGTGCGCTGGAGGAGATCTGGACGTTGGTGCGGACGGCCAACCGCTTCGTGGAGGAGCAGCAGCCCTGGGTGCTGGCAAAGTCCGAGGAGCCCGCGCAGGTGCGGGCGCTGGACGATGCGCTCTACACGCTGGCGGACACGGTGCGGTCGTTGGCCGTGATGCTGTATCCGTACATCCCGGCCTCCGCCGAGAAGATCCTGGCGGCCGTCGGCGACCCCGGCGGCATCGCGTGGGAGCGGGCCGCGCTGGGGACGCTCGCGGCCGGCAGCGAGGTCCACCAGCCCGAGCCGCTGTTCCCGCGCGTCGAGAAGTGATCGACACCCACGCGCACCTCGAGCGCTGCGAGCAGGGCCCCGACGCCGCGGTGGACGAGGCTGCCGCCGCCGGCGTCGAGCGCATCCTCACGATCGGCCGCGAACAGGCGGTCGACCTCGCCGCCCGCCATCCCGGCGTGTGGGCGATCGTCGGCTGGCACCCGCACGAGGCCGCGGAGGCCGACGTCCAGGCCCTGCGGCCGCTGCTGGGCCGTCCCAGGGTGGTCGCGCTGGGCGAGGTCGGACTCGACTTCTACCGCAACAACGCCCCGCCCGCAGACCAGCGCCGCGTGTTCGCCGCGCAGATCGAGCTGGCAAACGAGCTGGGCCTGCCGCTCGTGATCCACACCCGCGACGCGGACGACGAGACGTTCCCGATGCTCGAGGGCGCGCGGGTGCCCGTGGTGCTCCACTGCTTCTCATCGCCGCAGCGGCTGGACGAGGCCGTGGCGCGCGGCTACCTGCTGTCGTTCGCCGGCAACGTCACGTACGCCAAGGCGCTGGAGCTGCAGCAGGCCGCCGCGCGGGTGCCGGACGACCTGCTGCTGGCCGAGACCGACAGCCCGTTCCTGGCCCCGGTGCCGCTCCGCGGCCGTCCCAACTCGCCGGCCAACGTGCTGCACACGCTGGCGTTCCTGGCCGGCCTGCGCGGCGTCGACGCCGCCTCCCTGGGCGAGCTGATCGAGCGCAACGCGGCGCGCGTGTTCGGGCTGCCGTGAGCACCGCCGCGCTGGCCCTGGCGCTCTCCGCGGCGCTGGTGCATGCGCTCTGGAACGTGCTGGTGGGGGGCGCCCGCGACCCTCAGCCGGCCGCCGCCGTCGCGATGCTGGCCTCGGTCGCGGTGGGACTGCCGCTGGCCGTCGCCACCTGGGACGTGCAGGCGGGTGTCGCCCCCTGGGCGGCTGCGTCGGCCGTGCTGGAGCTGGCCTACATCGTGTTGCTGGCGGCGGCCTACCGCCGCGCCGACGTGTCGGTGATCTACCCGATCGCGCGCGGTGCCGCCCCGGTGCTGGTGCTGGCGGCAGCGATCGTGACCGGGGTCGCCACCGGGCCGCTGCAGCTGGCCGGCGTGCTGCTCGTGGCGGGCGGGATCGGCATCGTGTCCAGAAGCCGCAACCGCGCGGGGCGCCGCGACGTGCTGCTGGCGCTGACGGTGGCCGCGTCGATCGCGGGGTACACGCTGGTCGACAAGCACGGGCTTCGCTACGCCTCGCCGGTGCCCTACCTGGAGCTGGTGATGGTGTGGCCGGCGCTGGCCTACGCGGCGTGGGTCGCGTCCCGCGACGGCACGGCCGCGCTGCGCGCAGCCGCGGGCCGCTCGGCGCTGGTGGCCGGCGTCGGCATGTTCGCGGCCTACGCGCTGGTGCTGGCGGCGCTGCAGCGTGCCCCTGCCGCCTCGGTCTCGGCGGTGCGCGAATCGAGCATCGTGGTGGCGCCGCTGCTGGCCGCGGCCCTGGCGTGGCGGCGGCCCGACCCGCGCACCGTACTCGGCGCAGCGGTGGTGGCGGGCGGGGTCGCGATGGTGGCGCTGGCATGATCCGCCCGTGAGCAAGCAGGCCTCCATCGCCCGGCTGCGCGAGCTCGGCATCACGCCCAACCGCGACCTCGGCCAGAACTTCCTGATCGACGACAACGTGCTGCGCATGATCGGCTCGGTTGCGCCGCTGCGCGCCGACGACGTGGTGCTGGAGGTGGGCCCGGGCCTCGGTGTGCTGACGCGCTGGCTGGCGGAGCGCACCAGGCTGGTACACGCAATCGAGATCGACCGCCGCTTGCAGCCGGCGCTGGCGATCACGCTGGACGGCGTGGACAACGTGCGGCTGCTGTTCGCCGACGCCATGCGCGTCGACTTCGCGTCGCTCCGGCCCCCGCCGGCAGCGATGGTCGCCAACCTGCCCTACAGCGTGGCGACGCCGGTGATCATGGACTCCCTGCCCGTGTGCGAGCGGTTCTGCGTGATGGTGCAGCGCGAGATCGCCGACCGCCTGTTCGCCGCCCCCGCCAGCAAGGCCTACGGCGCCGTCTCCGTGCTGGTGCAGCTGTCCTGCTCGCGGCTGGCGATCCGCCCGGTGTCGCGGAACGTGTTCACGCCGGTGCCGCGCGTCGACTCGGCGCTGGTCGCGTTCGAGCGGCGCTCCGCGATCGCCGCCGGGCCGGACTGGCCGCGGCTGTCGCAGGTGGTGCACGCCGCGTTCGCCCACCGCCGCAAGCGGCTCGGGAACTCACTGCGGCTGGCCGGCATGGAGGCGCCCGCCGACCTGGCCGGGCTGCGGGCCGAGCAGCTGGCGCCGGAGCAGTTCCTGGAGCTGCTGTGATCCTGAGCACTCCCGCAAAGATCAACCTCTGCCTGCGGGTAGGCCCGCTCCGTGACGACGGCTTCCACCGGCTCGCCACCGTCTTCGTCGCCATCGACCTGTGCGACACGATCGAGCTGCACCCGGCCCCGGCGACCAGCGTCGAGGGGTTCCCGGACACGCTGATCACACGCGCCCTGGAGGCGCTGGGCGAGACGCGCCGGGTGGTGCTGGACAAGCGGATCCCGGTGGCCGCCGGCCTGGGCGGCGGCTCGTCCGACGCGGCCGCAGTGCTGCGCGCGCTGCGCGGGCGCCGGCCCGTTGACGAGCTGTACGCGATCGCCCGATCGCTGGGCTCCGACGTGCCCTTCTTCCTCTCCGGCCTCGAGGTGGCGCTGGGCACCGGACGCGGGGACGTGCTGCAGCCGCTGCCGGAGTTTCCGCGCAGCTTCGGGGTGCTGCTGGTG
>DASUHV010000233.1:0-2370 GCA_036273355.1 Gaiellales bacterium | reverse complement strand
AAGCGCAGGCACTGCGGAACGCGGAGTAGGCAAGCAGCGATACAATCCGCCCGCTCGGGGGGGTGTCCGAGTGGCTAAAGGAGACGGGCTGTAAACCCGTTGGCTCTGCCTACACAGGTTCGAATCCTGTCCCCCCCACTGGATCAGGGCCCGCCCCGGCCGCCGTCGCGGCGGGGGCGCCGGCCCACCGCCTCAGTGATCGTGGGCCATGCTCAGGATCTGCTCCCGGGAGTACGACCCGACCATGTCCGGATGGTCGCTCTCGATGTGCTGCTCGACGTTCGTGACCAGCTCGTCGTCCGAGTCGCCGCTGACGTCGACGCCACATGGGCAGTGCACAACCTTCATCTCCGACCTCCTGGTTGGTGGTCCGATGCTACCCCTGTTGGTGAGCGTTCGATGTATTGGACGCTCGATCACCATGACGGCGGGTGCCACTGTCGGGCAGGCGCCTGAGAATGGTCGCGCGTTCGCCGGCGCCGGCGCCGGCTATCGCGCGGCGTCTTACTAGACTTCACAGATGGCGGTAATCGACGGAGAACGGCGTGTGGTCTCGGTGCTGATGGCCGACGTGGCCGGCTCGACTGCGATCGGCGAGCGGCTCGGCCCGGAGCGGTCGAAGTTCCTGTTCGACGAGGTCATGCGCCTGATGACGACCGAGATCGAGCGCTACGAGGGCACGGTCGCGCAGCTGCTCGGCGATGGGCTGCTGGCCATGTTCGGCGCCCCGATCGCGCACGAGGACGACAGCGAGCGGGCCGTGCGCGCCGGCCTTGCCATCCAGAGTGCGCTGGCCGAGTACGCCGAGGGCGTGGCCGAGGCCTACGGCGTCGAGCTGCGCGCGCGCATCGCCGTGAACACCGGCCCGGTGGTCGTCACCCCAGGCGCCGGCGACGACAGCCGGCGCTACAACGCGCTCGGCGACACCGTCAACGTCACCGCACGGCTGCAGGCGCTGGCCGACGAGGCCGCCGTCACCCTCGGCCCGCAGACCGCCGCCCAGGTGCGCGGCTGCTTCGAGCTGGAGCAGCTGGGCGAGACCACGCTGCGGGGCCGTGAGGCTCCGATCGACCGATTCCGCGTGATCGGCGAGCTCGAGCACGCGCGCCGCCGCCCGGCCGAGCCGCTGGTCGGCCGCGACCGCGAGCTGGCCGACGTGAGCGACGGGCTCGAGCGGCTGGCCCAGGGCATCGGCATGATCGTCACGGTCACCGGCGAGCCCGGCATCGGTAAGTCGCGCCTGGTGGCCGACGCGGTCGAGCCGCTGCGCGACCGGCTGACCGTGCTCGAGGGCCGCGCGCTGTCCTACACCGAGAGCTTCCCCTACTGGCCGGTGCGCGAGCTGCTGCGCGACTGGCTGGGCGCCGGCGCCACCGCCGCCGAGGCGCGCGTCCGCCTCGACCTGAAGACCGCCCTGCACGGCGTGTTCGGCGACGACCCCGAGCCCTACCCGTTCCTGGCAGCGCTGGCCGGCCTGCCGCCTGACCCCGAGACCAACCAGGTGCTGCGCGAGTTCAGCCGTGAGGCGATGCATCGCCGCAGCATGGAGGTGATGGCCGAGCTGCTCTGCCGCCTTTCCCGCGACCGCCCGCTGCTGGTCGTGTTCGAGGACCTGCACTGGGCGGACGAGCCGACGCTCGACCTGATCGACTCCCTGCTGGAGCTGACCGAGTCGGAGCCGTTCGGGCTGGTGCTGCTCTACCGCACCGACCGCGAGGCGGGCTCATGGCGGGTCGGCGAGCGCGCCCGCCAGCGCTTCCCGCACCGCTATCGCGAGATCGAGCTGCGCCCGCTCAGCGACTCCGCCGGCAACGAGCTGCTCGACGACCTGGCCGGCGCGCCCGTGTCCGACAACGTCTCGGCGCTCCTGACCCAGCGCGCCGGCGGCAATCCGCTGTTCCTGAGCGAAGCCCTGCGCGATCTGATCGAGCGGGGCGCGCTGCAGCGCACCGACAACGGCTGGTGGGCCGACGACGCCGATCCGCTGGAGGTGCCGGTGCTGGTGCAGGGCGTGCTGCAGGCCCGGCTCGACCGGCTCGACCCGCCCGCCCGCGAGGTGGTGGCGGTGGCCGCCGTCGCCGGGCGCAGGTTCGGCACGCCACTGCTCGAGCAGCTGGTCGATCCGGCCACGCTGCCGGCCGCTCTCTCGCAGCTGCAGCGCATGGAGCTGATCGTCGAGGAGCAGCGCCGCCCGTTTCCCTCCTACCGGTTCCGCCACGGGCTGGTGCAGGAGGCCGCCTACGCCACCATCACCGACGCCCGCCGCAAGGTGCTGCACGGCCAGGTCGGCCTGGCGCTGGAGCGGCTGATCGACGACGAGGGCGGCCCCAGCCCGCGGCTGCTGGCCCATCTCGCCCGGCACTTCAGGGA
>DASUHV010000232.1:0-17055 GCA_036273355.1 Gaiellales bacterium | reverse complement strand
CTGATCACGGTCTTCTCGGACCTGTTCCGGCGGCATGACGCCAGCGGGTTCGAAAAGGTGCTGTGGATGATCTTCGTGATCATCGTTCCCTACCTGGGCGTGTTCATCTACCTGCTCGTCAACCACGACGGCATGACCCAGCGCGCCGTCAGAGATCAGCAGGCCGCCCAGCAACAGTTCGACGACCACATCCGTTCGGTCGCGCCGGCCAGTTCGACGGAGGAGATCGCGAAGGCCAAGCAGCTGCTCGACAGCGGCGCCATCAACCAGGCCGAGTACGAATCGCTCAAGGCGAAGGCGCTGGCCGCGGGTTGAGGCTGACCAGGTCGATGGCGAGCGTCGCCTCGGCCAGGCCGACCAGCGCCCCGATCGTGACGCCGAGCGCGGCCTCGTAGGCCGCGCCTGCCAGGAACGGATGCGGCAGCCCGACAACGTAGAGCGCGTGCAGGGCGGCTGATTCGATCAGGACCGGGATGGTCACCACGCGGACCGTCAGCCAGAAGCGCGGCCACACCAGCCGGGCCGACCGCACGAGGCTTCGCGCCACGCCGGCCCGCTCCATCCCGATCACCGGCCCGGTCAGGGAGATCAGCGTGAAGGCGACCAGCCCTGGCACCACGAGCAGGAGCGTCAGCCCGACGCTGATCGCGATCATGACGAGGTCGGCCACGAGCAGCGACGCCCACGGCAGCGTGCGCAGCACCTCCGACACCGGAGCCGCACGCTTGCCGTGCTGGTGCTCCGACACGATCCGCTCGCTCAGCCCGCCGTAGAACACGATGCCGGCCGACGAGACCGCGCCCGTCAGGAGCGCCCCGGCCCGAAGCAGCGTGCCCCAGTTGCCGGTGTGCCCGTGGGCGACGCTGTCCGCGACGAGCTGCGCGGCCGCGTCGGCCACGCCGCCGATGGTGAACACCAGCAGGGCCATCGGGCCCAGCACCCGGAAGCGCGCCCGGTAGGTCGTCAGGGCGCGGCCGAAGATCGAGCGCGCGGTATGTCCCGTGGGGGCCGTGCCGCCGACCGACCGCAGCCCTACGTGGGCGGGCGGCCCTTTCGCGCTTCGGAGAGCATCTTGCTCGCAGCCACGATCGCGTCGCCCTTATCGTCGAACGTCTGCTCGGTCAGGTGCTTGTTTTCCCTGAAGTTGTTGTCCTCGATGTAGCCGCGCCACGTCTGCGTCGCCTCGTCGAACTCGACGCCGTCGTGCCAGTGGAGATACTGCTCGCCGCTCATCTCATCCTCCGATCGGTACCAGGCAACGTACCGGATCTGAGGGCTTCCGATCAGGTGTGCGCGGTGACCCGCCCCGACAGCAGCCCGTCATGGGTCAGCCGCCAGTTGGCCACCACGTGGCGCTGCACCCCGCCGGTCATGCAGGCGCCGTCGAAGCCCAGCGGCCGCACCGCCGTCACCTTGCCCTTGCAGACCAACCCGCTGGGCAGGTACTCCATCTGGAACGTGGTCGCCTGCAGGCTGGTGGAACGGACCAGCAGGTCGGCCCGCACCAGGACGTCCTGGCTGCCGTGCCCGACGCCGGTCATGGACACGAGCGCCACGTCGGACCCCTGCTGCTGCAGGATCCGCCCGCTCAGGTGGTCGTCGAAGCTGGCCGCGTTCCACTGGTGGGAGTGGACGCGCAGCGGCCCCAGCGCCAGGCCCAGGATCACGGCCGCCGAGACCGCGGCGACGACCAGCAGGCGCCGGGTGGGCAGCCGTGCCGGCGCTCCCGGCCGCTCCGCGATCCGCCACAGCACCAGCGATACGACCAGCGTCGTCGAGACGATGTAGATCGCGAGCATCCACGGCGCATTCCTGTCGGTGCCCGCCCCGATCCCGTGCAGCGTGGCCGCCGCCCACACTGCGAAGTTCGCGTAGTGCGCCCGCCGCCACCAGCGGTGGGACATCCGCCCGCGGTAGTGGTTGGTGATGGCCAGCGCCAGCAGCAGCTCGGCGGCCGCGATGCCGAGGCCGGTCCAGATCGGCCGGTAGCCGGCCGCCAGCGGCACCGCCAGCTGGGTCAGCGAGAACGGCAGGAACGAGTCGATGCCGATCGTGATGACGTGGATGGCGATGAACGTCCCCACCAGCAGACCGCCGTAGCGGTGCACGTCCTCCACCGCGAACATCGGCCACCTCCGCCAGCGCCGGCCCGGTGCCTTTCCGGCCAGGGCGAGTCCAAGCGCGATCACCGCGGTCAGCAACACGTAGGCGGCGATGCCGGCCGCGCGGGCCGCGTACCAGTCGATCGGGTTCGACGTCAGGTGCAAGCGAGTGCACCCTCCAGCGACCGCCGCCACGAGCGGTTGGTGACGGCCCGATCGTCCGCCGACAGGAAGCGGCCGGGCAGGCCCCGTTCGTCCAGCCAGTCCGGGCCCTCGTCGCCCAGCAGGAACGCCGCCTTGGCGGCGACGTCGGCATCCAGGCACGTGGCGCCCGACACCGTCACCTGCTGCCATCGCGTCTGCGACGGCCTTCCGGTGACGGGATCGATCAGATGGTGCTGCGCTCGTCCGCCGCGGCGCCAGGCGCGCCGTCCCCGGCCGCTGGTGGCAAGTCCGCCCGACTCGAGCCGCACGGCGTCGCCACCGGGCAGCTCCACGTCCACGGCTCCGCGCGCGGCGACGTCGCCGCCGGCGGAGATCCAGCCCGCGCCGCCGAGGCACGCGAGCGCTTCGTCCACGGCGCGCGATTTGACCACGCCGTTCAGATCGAGCTCGACTCCGGCGGGAACGCGCAGCAGTTGGCCGCGCGCATCGATCCGGTGCCAGCAACCGGCGACCGCCGGTGCGGGGGGTTCCGGCCGGTCGAGGCCGTCCCCGAAGTCGCGGTCGTAGCCCGCCGCCCGCAGGGCGGAGCCGATCGTGGGGTCGACCAGCCCGCCGGTCTCGCGGGCGGCCCACAACGACAGCTCCAGCATGTCCGCGAACGCGCGGGACACGCGGATCGCCCGGCCGGCGCCGGCGTTCACCGCGTTCAGCTCGCTGCCGTCGATGAAGCGGCTGAAGCGGCGCTCGTGGCGATCGAACAGGGCGCGGATCCGCCGCGCCTCCTCGGGCGTGCCGCCGGCCACGCGCACGTCGCAGCCCATCGCCCGGAATCGCAGTGCAGGCGCGCTCACGACTGGCTGGTGCTCGCCTGCGGGGGCGCGGACTGGGGCGGAGCGATGGAGCCCGACTGCAGCGAGCTCTGGCGGACCGTGTTGGCGAACCGCCGGGGAGCCGTCAGCGGCGTTGCCGAGTGCCGGGCGTGGCCGGACGCGGTGCTGCGCGTGGCGAGCATCCCGCCGGCGAACACGGCGACAGCGGCGGCGGCCAGGGCGCCCTTGCCGAGTGCGGCGCGGCGCCTGGCGGCGACCATCCGGCCGGGCTGATCGTTCGACGTCGGTTCCATGTCCGAACCGTACGGACGCGAGATGAGCGGAAGCTTGGGGTCGGCTTAACGTTTCCTGCGAAGGCGGACCGCGCGCAGATCCTCTCGCAGCAGCCCCGGTGCGAGAATAGGTCGTATGTTCGAGCGCTTTACCGAGCGTGCCCGGTACGTCGTCGTCCTGGCGCAGGACGAGGCGCGCACGCTCAAGCACAACTACATTGGCACCGAGCACATCCTGCTGGGACTGCTGCGCGAGGAGCACGGGCCTGCCGCGCGCGTGCTCGGCTCGCTCGGCATCACGGTGGAGGAGGTGCGCGCCCAGGTCGTCCGCCTCGTCGGGCTTGGTGACGAGGCGACGGAGGCGAACATCCCGTTCACGCCGCGGGCCAAGAAGGTGCTGGAGCTGGCGTTGCGCGAGGCGCTGTCGCTGGGCCACAACTACATCGGCACCGAGCACATCCTGCTGGGGCTGGTGCGCGAGAACGAGGGCGTAGCCGCCCGCATCCTGCTCGACTTCGACGCTGACGACGACAGGATCCGCAGCGAGATCATGCACGTGCTCTCCGGATCGGCCGGTGAACGCGCGCCGCGTAAGGGGGAGCCGTGGATCATGGTCTACTGCCCGAGCTGCCACACACCGATCGAGGCGATTGGCACCGAGATGGCGTTCGGTCGCTTCGTCGTCGAGGGTGACGGCTCGCGGACGTGCCGTCGCTGCGGCGCAGTCTGGCACCTGAGCTACCGCGTGGAGTGGGGGACGGCCGGGGACGAGGGCGGGTAGGGCACCTATGCTCTTCGCTCGTGAACCCTCGGCGCCTCTCCTCACGTAGGCGCGGCCAGCTGGCCGTCGCCCTGGCGGCCATCGCCTGGTCGACGGCGGGCCTGTTCCAGCGCGAACTCGACGTGAGCACGGCCACGCAGCTGGCAGGCCGGGCCGGATTCGCGCTGGTGGCGCTGCTCGGGCTCGTGTGGCTGACGGAGCGTGGCAACGTGGTCGGAGCGTTCCGCTCGATCGGCATCGCCGGAGTGGGAGTGGCGGTCTGCACGGCGATCGCCTCCGGCAGCTTCATCGTCGCCCTCAACCACACCACCGTCGCGCACGTGCTGTTCACCCAGGCGATCTCGCCGGTGCTGGCCGCGTTGCTGGGCTGGGTGGTGCTGCGCGAGCCGGTCACCGGCCGGACGTGGGCGGCGATGGTGATCGCGGTGGCCGGCGTGGCCATCATGTTCGGGACGCCCGGCGACGCGGACGTGATCGGCGACGGCGTCTCGCTGCTGATGTCGTTCGCGTTCGCCGTTGCGATCGTGATCACGCGCCACCGCCGCGACGTGTCCATGATCCCGGCCGTCTGCCTGTCCCAGGTCATGGTCGTCTGCGTGGCCGCGCCCTTCGCGGCGCCCAGCACCATCACGCGCCACGACCTGGTCTTCCTGGTGCTGATCGGGGCCTTCCAGATGGGCATCGGCCTGGCCCTGTTCGCCGTCGGCGCCCGCCTGATCAACGCCGCCGAGGTTGCCCTGATCACGCTGCTCGAGGTGGTGTTGGGGCCGCTGTGGGTGTGGATCGCCTTCTCCGAGACCCCTGACACCGCCACGCTGGTGGGCGGCCTGGTGGTGCTGGTCGCCGTCATCGTCCAGGTCAGCGGCGAGGTGCGAATGCCGGTGCGGCTGTCGGCAACCGAGGCCGCGCCGCCACCTCCGTAGATCCGTTCTCTAGGATGCGCCCGGTGCTCGATGTCACCTTCACCCCGGCCGCGCCCTACCTGCTGGCACGATCGATCGGCTCCCCCGACCTGTCCCGCAGCTTCCGGGGAAGCGTGCTGCAGCTGGCATACCCGGCCGGTGAGCACGATGCCACCGCTCACGTCTGGCAGCGGCACGACGGCACCCTGCAGGCCCGCATCGACAGCCCGGATCCGTGCCTCGCACACGACCGCCTGCACCGGCTGCTCGGGGTCGGCCTGGACACAACGCCGTTCCTGCGCATGGCGGCCGACGACCCGCTGCTTCGGCCGATGACGTCGCGCCTGCGCGGGCTGCGGCCGCTGATGCTTGCCACCCCGGTGCACGCTCTGATCCGGGCCGTGTGCGGGCAGCTGATCCGTTCCTCCGACGCGCTCGCGATCGAGCGGCGCATCATCCGCCGGCTCGGCCGCCCCTGCGGGCGCTTCGTGCTGGCGCCCGCAGCCGAGACGCTCGCGTCGGCGCATCCTGCGCTGCTCGAGCGGGCCGGCCTGTCGCCGAAGCGGGCGGTGGTGCTGACCCGTGCCGCGCGGCGGCTTCGCCTGGACGCGCTGGCCGGCGACCCCGCCGAACGGGCGGAGCTCCGCATCCGCCGCGAGCCGGGACTGGGGGAGTGGTCGGTGGGCGTGGTGATGATCTACGGATTCGGCCGCCACGAGCGCGGGCTGGCCGGCGACCTGGCACTGGTGCGCCTGGCCCGGGCGCTGGGCGTCGAGAGCGACCGCGAGCTGCTTGCCCGCTACGGCCCCTGGCAGGGGCTGGCGTCGATCTGGCTGATGCACCATCCCGGTGCCGCCCGGCACTCTTCGTGGCGCGGTGGAGGGGCGGTCACGGTTCCGGTGTGAAGGAGGCCCTCGCGGGGCTCCCGGTAGACTGCCCGGCACAGTGCCCAAATGGCTGCCCAACGCGTTGACGGCCGCCAGGCTGGTGGCGATCGTCCCGTTCACCATACTTCTGGCCCGGTCCGACGACGCGATCAGCACCGGCGCCGCACTGCTGTTCGCCGCCGCCGCCTCGACCGACTTCCTCGACGGCTACCTGGCCCGCCACGCCAATGCCCAGTCACGGTTCGGCCGCATCGCCGACCCGCTGGCCGACAGGCTGCTGATCGACCTGGCGCTGGTGCTGCTCGTCTACCACCAGCGGCTGGAGTGGTGGCTGGCAGCGCCGGTGCTGCTGCGAGACGCGCTGCTGGCCGCCGTGTTCCGCGCCCGCCACGAGGCCACCGAGGTGCAGGTGAACATGCTCGGCAAGGCGGGCACCGCCGCCATCATGCTGTCGCTGTTCCTGCTGATGCTGACCGAGCAGAACTGGCCCAAGGTGCTCTACGTGCTCGGGCTGGTGCTGTCGGTCGCCGCCGGGGCGCGCTACCTGAAGCAGGAGGGGGGTCTCGAATCAAAGCCGTCGTGATGGCAGGCGGCGAGGGCACGCGCCTGCGCCCGCTCACCTCGAACCAGCCCAAGCCGATGGTGCCGATCGTGGGCAAGCCCTGCATGGAGCACATCATCGACCTGCTGCGGCGCCATGGCATCGACGAGATCGTGATCACGGTGGCGTACCTGCCACAGGTGATCCGCGGCTACTTCGGCGACGGCGAGTCGATGGGCGTGACGTTGCACTACTCGGTCGAGGAGACGCCGCTCGGCACCGCGGGCAGCGTCAAGCACGCCGAGGCGCTGCTGGACGAGACGTTCCTCGTGATCTCCGGCGACGCGCTCTGTGACTTTGACCTGACCGCGATCGTGGCGGCGCACAAGGCCGGCGGCGCGGTGGCGACGCTGGGCCTGAAGTCGGTCGAGAACCCGCTCGAGTTCGGCGTCGTGATCATCGATGAGGACGGACGCATCGAGCGGTTCCTGGAGAAGCCGTCGTGGGGGCAGGTGTTCTCGGACACGATCAACACCGGCGTCTACGTGCTGGAGCCGGAGGTGCTGCGGAACGTGCCGGCCGACGAGCCGTACGATTTCTCCAAGCAGCTGTTCCCGGCCCTGCTGTCGCGCGGCAAGCACCTGTACGGCCACGTCCTGGAGGGCTACTGGCAGGACGTCGGCAACCTGGAGCAGTACCGGCAGGCCAACTTCGACGCGCTGGACGGCCGCATCGAGCTCGACCTGCCCGGCATCCGCCTGCGGGACAACGTCTATCTGGGTGACGGCGTGCAGCTGCTCGAGCTGGGGCAGATCCAGGGCCCGGCCTTCGTCGGCAACTACTCCAAGATCGAGCCCGGGGCGCGAATCGGTGCCTACTCCGTGCTCGGCCAGAACGCCGTGGTCAAGGACGGCGCCCAGATCGAGCGCAGCGTGATCGACTCCGGCAGCTACATCGGCCAGAGCGCCCGCATCGAGGGCGCGATCCTGGGCAAGGGCGTGGACGTGCGCGCGCATGCGGTGGTCAACGAGGGCGTGGCGATCGGCGACGAGTGCTCGATCGGCTCGCAGTCGGTGCTGGCGCCGAACGTGAAGGTGTACCCGTTCAAGACGATCGAGGCCGGGGCCGCCATCCACTCCAACCTGATCTGGGAGTCTCGCGGCATCACGACGCTGTTCGGCCGCGACGAGGTGAGCGGCCTCGTCAACGTCGACATCACGCCCGACGTGGCCTCCCGGATCGGGATGGCCTACGGCACCACGCTGGCGCGCGACGCGCGGATCGTGGTCAGCCGCGACGCCAACCCGGCGGCGCGCATGATCAAGCGGTCGCTGATCTCGGGCCTTGCCGCGACCGGCGTCAACGTCTCCGACCTGCGGGTGGCGATGCCGGCCGTGGCGCGGCACCAGCTCAAGATCGACGAGCGGGCGGGCGGCGTGCACGTCCAGATCTCGCCGGACGACCCGGAGGTGGTCGAGATCCGCTTCTTCGAGGCCCCCGGCATCCTCGTCTCCGACGCCACCATCAAGTCGATCGAACGCACCTACTCGAGGCAGGAGTTCCGCCGGGTCTCGGCGACCGAGATCGGCCGGCTCAGCTACCCCTCGCGGGCGACCGAGATCTACGTGCAGGACCTGCTCGAGATCCTGGACGTGGCGGCGATCCGCGCACGCGGGTTCCGGATGGTGTTGAACTACGCGCACTCGCCGGCCTCGCTGGTGGTGCCGAATATGATCGGCGACCTCGGGGTCGAGCTGATCTCGATGAACGCGCCGGTCGACGTCGGCGACCTGCCGACCAAGACGCACGAGCAGTCGCTGGCCGAGACGGCGCAGATGGTGCGCGCTGTCGGCGCCGCGCTTGGCGTGCTGCTGGACATCGCGGGCGAACGTATCTGGCTGGTCGACGAGACGGGGCAGCCGATCCCGGCGGAGACGACGCTGCTCCTGCTGCTACGCGAGCTGTCGGCCCAGACCGCGAACGGGTTGCTGCTGGTGCCGATCACGGAGACGTACGAGGTGGAGCACGTCGTGAACGGCTCCTCCAACCGGGTCGAGCGCACCCAGGCCTCGCTGCACTCGCTGCTGTCGGCGGCAACCGAGGAGGGCGTGCTGTTCGCGGGCGCCTCCGGCGGCGGCTACGTGTTTCCCGACTTCCTGCCCGCCTACGACGCGCTGGCGTCGACCGGCAAGGTGCTCGAGATCCTGGCCCGCTCGCCGGCCACCCTGTCGGAGCTGGCCTCGGGCCTGCCCGAGATCACGCGCGTGCACACCCAGGCACCCTGCCCGTGGGCGGTCAAGGGCACCGCCATGCGGCTGCTGATCGAATCCACCAAGCGGCTCCGCACCGACCATACGGACGGGCTCAAGGTGTTCGAGAAGGGCGGGTGGGCGCAGCTGATCCCCGACCCCGACGAACCGGTGTTCCACATCTACGCGGAGGGGCGCACGCGGGAGGACTCCATGCGGCTGGAGGCGAAGTACCGCGCCATGTTGGAGGAGATCGTCTCCGCCCAGCCGGCTGAAACCCTCAACTAGAGCTTGAGGAATCTCGGCGTGCCGGGTAGACTTTACTAACCCCGCCGATTGGAAACCGCATGGACGTTCTGCCCGATTTCGCGACCCTTGACGACGACGCACTTCGCAGCCTGATCGACGAGCACGTGCGTGAGGAGGAGGAGATCTCCTACCGCCGGCGGCTGCTCCACGGCCGCATCGACATCCTGCGGGCGGAGCTGGTCGACCGCATCAAGCGCCGCCACGGCGGTGACGAGACGCTGGCGGTCGACATCGACCGGCTGACCGAGATCCTCGCGCACAAGGGGCCACCAGAGCTTTCTGACGAGGCGACGTAGCGCGTGTACTGCCCCGAGTGCGGACACCACAACCGCGAGTCGGCGCGGTTCTGCGGGCGGTGTGGTGCCAGCCTGATCGAGCTGACCGAGGGCGAGGCCACCGTCAGCTTCACGCCGCCGGCCGAGCCGGGTGCCGACAGCGGCGTGATGGAGGCCGTGGTCGAGGGTGCGACGCTGGTGATCCGGCTGGGCGGCGGGCGCGCCGGCGACCAGTTCCCGGTGGGGCCGTCGGTCACCTCCATCGGCCGCGCCACGGAGAGCGACGTGTTCCTAGACGACGTCACCGTCTCCCGCGAGCACGCGGTGCTGGAGCAGCGCCAGGACGGCATCCACATCGTCGACCAGGGCAGCCTGAACGGCACCTACGTGAACCGCGAGCGGGTCGAGGACGCCCGGCTGAGCGACGGGGACGAGCTGCAGATCGGCAAGTACCGGCTGGCATTCATCGAGAACTGAGCAATGGCCGCAGAACCTGACACCCTTCCCTCCAACCTGACAATCGGCGCGGTCTGCCGGATGCTGGGCGAGGAGTTCGACGACATCTCGATCTCGAAGATCCGGTTCCTGGAGGACCAGAAGCTGATCGCCCCCCGGCGCACCCAGGGCGGCTATCGCCTGTTCAGCCTGGACGACGTGGAGCGGCTGCGGGCGATCCTGCGCATGCAGCGCGACGAGTTCCTGCCGTTGGCGGTGATCCGCGACATGCTGACGCAGGGCGTCTCACGCCCCACGGGAACCCGCCGCCGGCGCGCACGCGCCCTCGCGCAGGCGGATCGGCAGCTGACCCTGGAGGATCTCGTCGGCGAGACCGACGCCGACCTGCGTTTCATCCAGGAGCTGGAGGAGTACGGGCTGCTCGAGGGGCGGCGTACCGGCCTGCCGAAGCCGTACACGCGCACGGACGTCGAGATCGTGGCGCTCTGCCAGCGGCTGGCCCGCTACGGCGTGGCCGCCCGCCATCTGAAGGCGTTCCGCTCAGCCGTCGGGCGCGAGGCGGGCCTGCTGGAGCAGATCCTGGCGCCGTCGCTGCGCTCGTCGAACGCCGACCGGCGCGAGGCGGGGCTGGAGGAGCTGGAGGCGCTGGCGGAGCTGACCAGCGACCTCACGCACCTGCTGCTGGTGCGCGACCTGCGGCACTCCGTGCGCTGAGCTCAGCTGTCGTAGCTGATCAGCGAGTGCACCCGGTAGGGGTAGAGCTTGTCGCGCCCGCCCAGGAACGTCAGCTCGACCACGAAGGCCAGTCCCACGACCTCGGCGCCCAGCTGCTCGACCAGCTCGATCTTGGCCTTGGCGGTGCCGCCGGTGGCCAGCAGGTCGTCGTGCACGAGCACGCGCGCCCCCTTGGGCAGGGCATCGACGTGCATCTCGAGGGCGTCGAACCCGTACTCGAGCGCGTACTTGGCGCCGACGGTGAGGTAGGGGAGCTTGCCCGGCTTGCGCGCGCAGACGAACCCCGATCCCAGCTTGTAGGCGAGCGCCGAACCGAGGATGAACCCGCGCGCTTCGGCCCCGACCACGTAGTCGACGTCGAGCGGCCGTGCCCACTCCGCCAGCTCGTCGACGGCCGCCTCCAGCGATTCGGCGTCCGCCAGGAGAGGCATGATGTCCTTGAACACGATCCCCGGCCGCGGAAAGTCGGGGATGTCACGGATCTTGCTGCGAAGGTCGGGGTGGCCCATGGGCGTCGCGATTGTAGCGGCCGGACTGCGACCCGCGGCTAATCCCGAGGCGCCGCGTGGTCGATAATTGAGGTGCCATGTACGACGTGTTACGAGCCAGCTACCGGTTCCACTGCCCGCACAGGCCACCGGGGCAGCTGCGGACGGTGGCGCTGTCGCGGTTCCGCAGCATCGAGCGGCTGCCGGGCGCTGCCCATCCGGCCGTCTTCCGCGTCACCTACCTGTGCGACTGCGGCGACGACCACGTCGGGCTGGTGGCGCACGACGACCTGGATTACGGGCCGATCGCGGCCACGCCGGTGGAGTTCCGAAACCTGGTGACGGGACGCACCGAGCCGGTGGCGGGCGAGCTGGTGGAGCTGACCCGGGCTCAGGTGCAGAAGGGCAACTGGCCCTGGAAGCTGTTCTGCGGGCGCGAGGCCAAGCTGAAGCCGGTGTTTCCGTCCAGCCTGGCGCTTGTGTCCCCGGCCGACAGCGAGCTGGTGGGCGTCGCGATGCACTGCCCGAGCTGCGGCGAGCTGTCCCTGAACGTGGTCAGCGAGGCGCACCTGGACGTGCCCTTCTACCACGACCGGGTGGTGCGGCTGATCGACCGGCCGTTCCTGGATGCGCGCGATCTCACGGTCGACGACTTCCACGAGCGCCTGTGGTCGGCCGGATTCGACGCCGAACGCGCGAAGCTGGCCTCCTGAGGCGGCCGGGCTAGCTGGTGCGCGCCAGGCGCAGCGGCGGCGCCACGATGTCGCCGACCACGACCACCTGGTCGCGGCCGCGGCGCTTGGCCTCGTAGAGCGCGCGATCGGCCAGCTCGAACAGCTCCTGGGGCGTGCGCGCGTCGACCGGGAACGAGGCGATCCCGGCGCTGGCGCTGATGGCGGGCGCGAAGTCGCGCTGGGAGGTGGGGGCGGGGGTGAGGTCGGAGATCGCGCGGCGCATCCGCTCGGCCACGATCATGCCGTCGGCGGCGCGGCCCGGCACCAGCACGGCGAACTCCTCGCCGCCGAACCGGGCGGCGATGTCGGCGTCCCGCTTCTCCCGCGTGATCGCCTGGCCGACGCCGTTCAGCAGGCGGTTGCCGGCGGCGTGGCCGTGCTGGTCGTTGAAGCTCTTGAAGCGGTCGAGGTCGAGCATCACCAGCGTCACGCAGCCGCCGTAGCGGCGCACGCGGGCCAGCTCCGAGCGCATCGCCTCCGCGAAGTAGTCGTAGTTGTGCAGGCCGGTCAGCCGGTCGGTGAAGGAGCGCGCCACCAGCTCACGGCTGTGGCGGCGCCGCTGCGCGTGCAGCACGCCGTTGATCGCCGCCGCCACCAGCAGGGCGGCGCGCACGCTCCACGGCACCGGCACCGCCAGCGAGCCAATGGCAACCGCCAGGGCGCCGATCGGCCCGATCGCCGCCGCAGCGCTGACGGCCAGGACGGCCAGCGCCGGGCGTGCTGCGACGGGAGCCAGCCAGGCCCCGGCGTAGGCAAGCAACGCGACCATGGCCGCGCCCGCACGAAGGTGTGAACGCTCGCCAGTGCCCGGCACAGCAGCACGGTAGCAACGGCTGCGGACGGATCCGGAGCCGGGTCAGAGGTTGTTCAGCGGCTCCAGAACTGCAGGCGCTTCTGGGTGGGATCGATGTCCTCGCGCTTGCGCGGGCGCGGTTCATCGTCGCCATCAGAGGCGGACCCGCCGTTCGAGCCGGCACTCAGCTGCAGCTTGCGCGCCATCGCGTTCAGGTCGGCCTCACGGCGCTGCAGCGAGGTGGACAGCTCGCCCAGCCGGCGCTCCTGCTCCTCGAGCTCGACCTCGCGCTCGCGCAGGACGACGTGAAGCTCCTCGACCGCCTTCGCGGTGGGCGCCCCGCGAGAGAGCAGCCCCTTCTTGCCGGAGCCGGCGCTGGGGTCGTCCGAGACGCGGCGGACGGCCTCCTCGCGCGCCTGCCGGGCGGCGTCGGCGCGGTCCTCGATCTCGGCCATCCGGCGCTGTAGCACCTGGCGCTCGCGCCCGACCGCCTCCTCGGCGTCCCGCAGCGCCTCGCGCTGGGCCTCCAGCTCGGCCTCGACGCGATCGGCGCGGTTGGTGATGCGGGCGATCTCGGCCTCGCGCTCGCTGACGGTGACCTCGCGCAGCTCCATCGAGTCGTGGCGATCGTCCAGTCCGCGCTCGCGCTCGTCCAGCGTGTCCTGGCGGCGGTCGAGCCGCTGCTCGCGGCGCTCGACGTCGCCCTCGGCGAGCGAGATGCGGGCCTCACGCTCGCGCAGGTCCGCGGCCAGGCGCTCGACCTCGGCCTGCGCCTGCTTCTCGGCGTTGACGAGGGCGCGCTCGGCGGCCTTGTTCATGCGCTCGGCTTCGCGCGTCATCATGTCGGCCTGGGTGCGGGCGATGCGGACGGCCTCCTCGGCCTCTTCCACGGCGTGCTGGCGCGCGTCGACGTCTGCCAGCTGGGCCTCGACGGCGGCCAGCTTGCGCTCCTTGTCGGACAGGCCCTTGACCCGCTCCTGTGCCTCGGCGACGGCCTTCTCTGCCTCGTCGCGCTGCTGCTCGAGCTGCTCGTACTGCTCGCGGGCGGCCTCGACCAGCGACTCGGCCTCGGCGATGCGGCCGTCGGCGCTCGCCAGCGCCTCCTGCTTCTCGGCCAGCGCCTGCTCGCCCTGCTCGACCTCGAGCGCCCGAGCCTCGATCGACGACAGCCGCTGCTCCAGCTCGGCCAGCTGCCGGGATCGCTCCTCGACTGCCTTCACGGCCTCCTGAGCTTCGGCGGAACGGCGATCGCTCTCGGCCTTGATCTCGGTCAGGCGTGACTCCGCCGCCTGGATCTGGGCCTCGCGGCCCTCCAGCGCCTG
Organism: Gaiellales bacterium; assembly: GCA_036273355.1. Lineage (GTDB taxonomy): Bacteria > Actinomycetota > Thermoleophilia > Gaiellales > JAICJC01 > JAICYJ01. The sequence goes on along the minus strand of DASUHV010000232.1, from coordinate 3,214 downwards.
GGTGGCCTCGGCCAGCGTGGTGTGGGCCGCGGCCAGCTCGTCGGCCTGGCGCAGCAGGTCGCTCTCGCGCTGCTTGCCGGCGGCGTTCTCCTCCTCCGCCTTGGCAAGAGCCGCTGCTGCCTCCTGCTCGCGCTTGAGCAGCGCCTGCTCGCGCTCGGCAAGGGTGGTCTCGGTCTGCCGTACCTGGGCCTCGCGCTCGTCCAGGTCGGCGCGGGCGCCGTCCAGGTGCAGCTCCTTCTGCTGCAGCACCTGCTCGACCTTCACGGCTCGGTGCTCGCGGTCCTCCAGCTCTGCCTGGCGGGCGTCCACCGACCGCACGGCGCTGCTGTCCTCGACGGCCGTGGCGGCCGCCAGCTGCTGCTCGAGCGACGCGATCGTCTGCTCGAGCTCTGCCAGCTGCCGCTGCTTGGCTCCGCTCTGCTTGGCCGGGGCGGCTTCGGCGACAGCCTGCTCGCGCGCCTCGAGCTCGGTGGCCATCTGCTCCAGGGCGGCCTCGCGGGCGGCGAGGGCGCGCTCGCGCTCCTCGAGATCGGGGCTGGAGTGGGGGGCGCCGTCGGCGATGCCCTCGCTGACCGTGATCGAGGCCTCGCGCTTGGCCAGCTCCTTCTCGCGGCGTGCCAGCCGGGCCTCGCGCTCGGCGAACACGACCTTGGCCTGCTCCTGCAGGGCGGCCTGCTCGCGGCGGATCCGGTCCTCGGCGTCCTGGAGCGACTTGACGCGCTGCTCCATCGCGCGCCGCAGACCGCCTGCGCCGGCCTCGGCTTCGTCGCGCTCGGACTCGATCTCTGTGCCGTCGGTATCCGCGTCGCTCATGAATGCCTACCCTCTTACCCGTCGAAGAACAGTTTGTGGACCAGTGACCCGTTAAAGGTGGTATCGGACGCCGAAGGGCCCGCCTTGAGGGGTTGCGTAGGAGGTGGGCGAGGGCACCCGGAATAGTGATCGCCAGCAGGCGTATCACGGCCGATACTGAGAGGGCACACAGCGAGCGCAGCCTTCGCCTTCGTGGGCAGGTGCAGGCGCCTCGCCGATATCCGGCCTTGGCCGGCTTATTCCGACCGGCGGGCGCGTGGCTCCAGCGCCCGCCGGATTCGTTCCGGGGTGGCAGTGGTGGCAGAACGCGAAAACGCCCTCCGAGGGAGGGCGCATTTCGAACCGCAGAGAGATCCTGCATCGGCTTTGCCCCTGCGCTCTTGGAGCGGTGTGCAGGGATCAACGTGGGCTGTGGAGAAAACTCTTGGCAGCCCCCGGCCGCATCCGGCTATCAAGCTTTCAAGTTCGATGCCGATATGGCCGATGCTGAGAATCAGACGGATTTACCAGATCTTCGAAGACATGATGCTCCCTCGCTCGAGTGAGTGGGGTGTCCCCCGATTGGGGGAGAAGATACACACTTGGCAGAGGGATGTCAAGTATTGACCGCAGGAGCGTGTGTGCCCGCTGATAACTTGACGCGTATCCGCATTTTCGCAGGCGGTCTGACCGCGCTCGCGGTGGCGGGCGTCGCGCTGGGACTCGCCACACACGGCCTCGGGCGATGGCAGGTACTGGTCGTGCTGGGCGCCGTTGCCTGGATCGCGGAGGGGCGCGCGATGCCGGTCACGCAGAAGCTGGAGCTGTCGGTGTCGTTCATCCCGATCGTGTTGGCCGCGGTGCTGTTCGGGCCGGCGGCGGGCGGCCTGGTGGGCCTGGCCGGCATGCTGGGCGACCGGCGCGGGCCGTGGGAGCGGTTCGCGATCTGGGCGTCATCGCGGTCGCTGGCCGGCGTGGTGGCCGGCTGCGCGGCGCTGTGGGTGGGGGATACGGTCGGGCGGAGCACGCTGCTCGAGGTGCTGGCGGTGACGCTGGCGGCGGCGATCGGGTACATCTCGATCGACCTGCTGTCCACGATGGTGGTGGGCCACCTGCGCGGGATCATGACGCCGCGCCAGGTATGGGAGCAGCTGCGGGCGGCGGAGTCGCTGACGATGGCGTTGTACACGCCGCTGACGGCGCTGTACGCCTACGCCTACCAGGGCAGCGGTGCGGTGGTGCTGGCGTTCGTCGCGATCCCGCTGCTGGCGGCGCACCTCAGCTACAGCCTCTATGCGCGCCAGGGCCAGCTGATCGACCAGCTGACTGCGAGCAACTCCAGCTTCGAAGACGCCAACCGGCGCCTGCGGCGCGTCAACCTGAGCTTCGCGGCGGCGATGGTGCGGGCGCTGGACGCGCGGGACGCCTACACGGCGGGCCACTCCGCCACGGTGGCGGTCTACTCGCGCGACATCGCGCGCGAGATGGGGATGGACGACCGCGAGGTGGATCTGGTGCACCTGACGGGCCTGGTGCACGACATCGGCAAGATCGGCGTGCGGGCCGAGGTGCTGGAGAAGACGTCGGCGCTGAACGACACCGAGTGGGCCGAGATGCGGCGGCACTCCGAGATCGGCGCCAACATCCTGATCGAGGTGGAGGACTACCAGGAGGTGGCGCGGATCGTGCGCTCGCACCACGAGCGGGTCGACGGCGCCGGCTATCCGGACGGTCTAGCGCGGGACGAGATCCCGTTCCTGGCGCGGATCATCGCGGTGGCCGACGCCTATAACGCGATGACGACGATCCGTCCCTACCGAAACGCGATGACGCCCGAGGTGGCGATCCAGCAGCTGATCAACGGGCGCGGCAGCCAGTTCCAGGCGGACATGGTGGATGCCTTCGTGCGCGTGCTGGAGCGCGAGCCCGAGGCCTACCGGCTGGGCGTCAAGCCCGACTTCTCGCTGGAGTCGATGCAGCATCCCGAGCTGACCCCGAGGGCGCCGCGCCTGCGACACGCGGCCGCCTGACGGCCCGCTTCCAATACTCCGGCCGCCTGCGGTCACGGGCGGTCACGGCGGCGTGCCGGGACGCCCACAGCCCCCGGGTCGGTGTTTGACACCGTCGCGGGGCGTTTCGCTCAACCATGGGAGTGCGGCTGTGACACACCGTCACAAACCCGTGCCGGAACGCCACGGTGCCCGCGCCGTAGTCAAACCCCTGAGTCGGTCGACGAGGGGCGATTGACGCAGGTCAACTCGGCTCAACCAGGCGGTTGGCTGGGTCGGATGCCGATTGGGTGAGGGTCGGCGTGATCTTCGTCAGGATGATGACTCGGTCCGGTCGGGCAGGTGTGACGAGATGCTGACGCCGGCGGGGTGCGATAGTGTCACAAATCGGTCGCCGGTCGCGAGGATGTCAC
>DASUHV010000231.1:0-8343 GCA_036273355.1 Gaiellales bacterium | reverse complement strand
AGAAGTGCGACGGATCTGGGTACCACAAACGGCTCCGAGCTGACGACGAGGATCTGAGCACGTGCGTGCTGGCAGCGACCGAGATCTACGTCGGTCTCACCACCGAGCGAGCCGACCGGCCTCCCTTCGAGCCGGCGGAGGCTGCAACCGAGCTTCGCCGACTGGAGTCAGACGGCGTGCTCGAGCCGCGCGCAAGCCGGGCGGTGCTGGTGGCCGCCGGCCACGGCGAACCACAGACATCGCTGGGCAAGCGACAGCACAATCCCGGCGGGCTGACGCGGCGCGAGGTCGAGGTGCTGCGGCTCGCGGCCAGGGGCCTGACGACCGGCCAGATCGCCGATCGGCTGTACATCTCACCGAAGACCGCGGATCACCACATCCAGCACATCTACAGCAAGATCCGTGTCTCGACCCGAGCCGCCGCCGCCCTGTGGGCGATGGAGCACGCCGTGGTCCAGTAGGGGGCCGGCCGGGCCAACAGATATGCATGGAAGGAATAGAATCTACGTGCGCAAACGGCGGAGCCGTTCGGCGAGCCGTTCCGCAGCCGCCAGCACTGAGAGGTGGGTTTGGGCGCGGGGGATGGTGGGGATGATCGACGCGTCGACGACGTGGACGCCCTCGAGGCCGTGCACCGCGCCGTCGCCGTTGACGACCGCGGCGGGATCCGTGGCCGGCCCGATCGCGCACGTGCCGACCGGGTGGTAGTAGCAGCCGAGCGTTGCGCGGACGTGCTCATGAAGGTCTTCGGCGCCGAACGGCCCGGCGGGCTGCTCGCGTACTCCCATGTCGTGCAGCGAGCGTGCCTCCGCGATTCGGCGGGCCTGTCGTATCCCCTCGGCGAGCGTCCGGAGGTCGGCGCCGTCAGGGTCGGAGAGCGCACGGTGGTCGATCAGCGGCGTGGCGGCCGGGTCGGCTGAGCGCACCGTGACGCGCCCGACGCTGTGCGGCCTCAAGGCGCTGACCGAGATGCGCAGCACGTACTCGCCGGTGGCTACGCCCGCGTCGTCGCGAAGTCCCCAGCAGATGGCGGCTAGATGCATGTCCCAAAGGCCGGGCTCGCACTGATCTCCGGCCGCCTTCACGATCGTCCCACCCATGGGCACGGCACCGTGCCGCGCCTCGGCGGCGATGCGGGCGCCGAGCTCAAGCCCCGGATCGAGCAGCACCCGGGCCGTCCAATGGTTCAGCAGGTTCGAGCCCACGCCATCCAGTGAGACGACCGGCGCGATGCCGAGGCGGCGCAGATCGGCCTCCGGTCCGATCCCGCTTCGCAGGAGGATGGCCGGTGAGCCGTACGCACCGGCGGCCACTACGACCAGCGGCGCCGCGATCAGCCGTCGAGCACCATCGCGGATGACGTGCGCGCCACGAACGGCACTGCCGGTCAGCTCCAGCCGATCCGCGATGGCGCGGTCGACGATCGTCAGGTTCGGCCGCGATCGAGCGGCGTCGAGGTAGGCGATGGCCGCGTTTCGGCGCACGCCGTCGAGCGCGTTGAGCGGCGCGCGGCCGACACCGCGCACGCTGTGCTCGTCGTTCAGATCGTCCAGCACGGCGTACCCGACCTCCTCGGCGGCCACCAGGACGGCATCGTTCCAGGCGCTTTCGCGCTGACGAGTGCCACCCCCGATCGCCTCCTCCGCCCGGAGGCGGTACGCACGGAGCCCGTCCGCCGACCAGCCTTCGCACCACCCGTCGTAGTCTGCGGCTGCGCCCCACGTCAGCATGCACGCGTTGTGCGTGGAGCACCCACCGATCACGCGGGCCGACCAGCCCAGGCCGTCGTCGTAGTGCCAGTCATGCGACACCGGAAGCTGGTTCGGATCGAGCAGATCCGCCGGCCAGCCTCCGTCCGCGAGCGAGCCGTAGTCAGGCCCGGCCTCGACGAGGCACACGCTGCGGTCGGCATCCTCGCTGAGGCGGGCCGCGATCACACAGCCCGCGGCGCCGCCCCCGAGCACGACCACGTCGAACCGCTCCGCTGCCACGAGCCGATGCTACGCGAACGTCAGCCACAGCGTCAGGCCTGCCTGAGTTCGTACGACGGGCGCGGGACGCGGCGACTACTCTCGGGGCATGGGTGTCCTGCGCGAGGTCGTCGAGGCGGATCTGCCGGTGTTCTACGAGCACCAACGCGATCCGGAGGCAACGGCGATGGCGGCGTTTCCTTCGCGCGACCGTGACGCGTTCATGGCGCACTGGGCGAGGACGCTCGCGAACGACTCCGCGCTGACGTGGACGATCGTCTGCGACGGCGAGGTCGCGGGCAACATCGGCTGCTGGGAGGCTGACGGGCGAAGGCTCGTGGGCTACTGGATCGGGCGAGAGTTTTGGGGCCGCGGGCTCGCGACGGAGGCGCTCGCCGAGCTCGTGGAGATCGTCGATACGCGTCCGCTGCACGCGGAGGTCGTGAACACGAACGTCGCCTCGATCCGCGTGCTCGAGAAGTGCGGGTTCATCCAGGTCGCAGCGCACGTGGGCGACGACGGGATCGAGGAGCTCGTCCTGGAGCTGCGCTGATCTGGGCTCGCCGGACGTTGCGAGCTGCACGGCGCCGGCGGACGGAAATGCGCCTGGTAGGAATCGAACATCCGCATGGTTAGACGCATTGCGGATCGTCGGGTGCCACATGGGTGCCGCGCGGCGTAAAGAAGTATCCCGTCCGGGATTGAGGGGTAGATTCCTCGCGGGGCCGCGCACTCGCGGCTGCGTCTACTTGGGAGGACAATCGGCATGGGGGATCGCAAAATCGGCGGAATCACGATCGGCGGAATCCTCGTGATCGTGGGAATCGTGGTGGCGCTCTTCTGGAGCGTCGTGCTCGGAATTATCATCGCGCTCGTCGGTCTTATCGCGTTTGGTGGGTTCGTGCGCGGCAGGTGGTACTGATCTGAGCCGCCGCGCGCCCTCACCGTACGAGCAGCCAGCGGCGACCAACGCCAGCGCGTCCATCTCCGCCGGCGTGAAGTAGTCGACGCTAGGCGGCACTGGCCTCTTCGCCGTCGACTAATACGTCGAGCTTTCCGAGGATGATCTTCGCCTGCTTCCGTAGCCGGTGATCCTCTGCTTTCAGCAAGGCGTATACGCGCGCGCGTGTCATGTGGCGGCGGCGTGCTGTGTGGCAACGGCCGCGACCCCGCGCCGATACCGTCTGCCGATGCCGGCCCCGCTGGTCTTCGTGCGGCCATGCAGGTCGGTGCGGTAGGCGTGGTCGAACTCGACGCCGCGCTTCAGCGGGTAGTGCGCCGCGTGGTGGAGCGCGCCCAGCGCGGACAGGTACTCCTTGACTCCCTGGATCGCGAGCGCGACGTGCGCGTCCTCTAACGGGCGGAGGCGTTCAGCTTCAAGGCGCCACCGGCGCGCGTCGTTGTCGGCTGGCGGTTTACGGGTCATACAACCTCCGGGGCTCTGGTGCCGTATTGGTGCCATTAGCCAGAAAAATGCGCGTGGAGGCACCACGAACGCATCGCATGGCTAGGCGTAGAACGGCTTGTTTGTCGGGAAACGACGCTCGTGTCACGTCGTTGGGATGCGCCTGGTAGGAATCGAACCTACGGCCTTGCGCTCCGGAGGCGCACGCTCTATCCCCTGAGCTACAGGCGCGAGACGGTCAGTCTACCGCCCGGCCATTTGCCACCGACCCATCGGGTAGGCTCGCCGGCGTGGAAATCGCCTCACGCATCTTCACCGTCGAACTGGCCGAGCCGTTCGTGATCTCACGCAGCACCGACACCGAGTCCGACATCGTCCAGATCGCGATCTCCCACGATGGCGTGATCGGGTACGGCGAGGGCGCGCCCGACGAGCGCTACGGCGAGAGCTGCCAGAGCGCGATGGCGTTCTTCGAGCGGGCGGCGCCGCTGCTCGGCGACGACCCGTTCGCCCTGGAATCGGCGCTGGGACGCGTGAACGCGCTGCCCGGCGAGATGGCCGCCAAGTGCGCCATCGACGGTGCCCTGCACGACCTCGCCGGCAAGCTCTGCAGCCTGCCCCTGTGGCGCATGTTCGGCCTCGACCCATCCCCGCCGCCGACGTCCTACACGATCAGCATCGACACGCTCGAGGGCACCGCCGACCGGGCCCGTCGTGCGTCCGGCTACCACGCCCTCAAGATCAAGGTGGGCGGCCCTGGCGATCTCGAGCGGGTGCGCGCCGTGCGGGCCGAGGCCCCGAACGCCCTCATCCGCGTCGACGCCAACGAGGCCTGGTCGGTCGGGTTCACGAAGGAGATCTGCCCCGAGCTGGTGGCGCTGAACGTCGAGCTGATCGAGCAGCCGCTGCACGACGACAACGCCGACGGCTACCGCGAGCTGCACGCCGCCCGCCTGCCGATCCCGATCGTGCTGGACGAGAGCTGCCACACCCTGCCCGACGTCGGCCGCGCGGCCGGACTCGCCGACGGCGTCAACATCAAGCTGACCAAGTCGGGCGGCATCCGCGAGGCGCACCGCATGATCCACGCGGCCCGGGCGCTCGACCTGACCGTAATGCTGGGCTGCATGAACGAGACATCGCTGGGCATCGCGGCCGCCGTGCAGCTGTCGCCGCTGGTCGACGTCGTCGACCTGGACGGCCACCTCCTGAACGCCAACGACGCATTCGAGGGACTCGGCTTCGCCGACGGCGCCGTCCTGCCGAGCGACCTGCCCGGCCTGGGCGTGACGCCGTTGGAGCCGTGGCCGTGACCGCGATCGCGATCCTGGCCGAGGGCGGCTTCTCGGAGCACGACGCCAAGACCGCCACCGGCGTGCTCCGCTACGGCGCCGACCCGGTGGTGGCGGTGATCGACTCCACCCGCGCCGGCTCACGCGTGCGCGACCACATCCCCGGACTCGACTCCGACGTGCCGGTGGTGGCGGGCGTCGACCAGGCGCTGGCGCTGCGGCCGACCGTGCTGCTGATCGGCATCGCACCGGCCGGCGGGAAGCTGCCTGAGGCCTGGCGAGCGGCCATCATGCGATCGATCGAGGCCGGCCTGGACGTGGAGAGCGGCCTGCACGACTTCCTCGGCGACGATCCCGAACTGGCCGCCGCGGCCGCGAACCACGGCGTCGAGATCCGCGACCTGCGCCGCCCGCCGGCCGGGCTGGACGTGCCCACCGGCCGCAACCTGACCGTCGACGCGCACGTGATCGCCACCGTCGGCAGCGACTGCGCCCTCGGCAAGATGACCGTCTGCCTGGAGCTCGACCTGGAGGCGCGGCGGCGCGGCCTGGCCAGCGCCTTCGTGCCCACCGGCCAGACCGGCATCGCCATCGCCGGCTGGGGCATCGCGGTTGACGAGGTGGTGTCCGACTTCGTGGCCGGGGCCAGCGAGCGGCTGGTGCTGGAAGGGCGGGAGCGGGCGGGAGCGGGCGCGATCCTCTGGATCGAGGGCCAGGGCTCGATCAGCCATCCCGCCTACTCGGGCGTCACCCTGGGCCTGCTGCACGGGTCAGCGCCGCACGCGCAGATCCTGGTGCACGAGGCCGGACGCACGCATCTGGACATGCCCGACGGCCCGCCCATCGCCCCGCTGCCACAGCTGATCGACGACTACCAGCGCATGGCCGGCTACGTGCGGCCGGCGCCGGTCGTGGCCGTCTCGCTGAAGACCAACCACCTGGTCGACGACGAGGCCCGCGCGGCGATCGCGGCCGCCGCCGAGCAGACCGGGCTGCCGGCCGACGACCCGGTCAGGTACGGTGCCGGCCGCCTGCTGGACGCGGTTCTGGCCGCACGCTCCGGGTAACCTTCCGCGTCGTGTCCGCCGCCCGCCTGGAAGCGCTCGCGTCGATCCTGTGCCGCTACTCCCTGGAGGTGCAGCCGGGCGACGTCGTCCGCGTGCACGGCCCGGCCAGCGAGGCGCCCTTCTTCGTGGCTGTCACCCGCGAGCTGACCCGCCTCGGCGCTCAGCCGATGCTGCGGCCGACGCTGCCGTCCGTCGAGGCCGCGATCCTCTCGATGGGCTCCGACGAGCAGCTGACCACCGTCACCGAGGTCGACCGGCTGGAGTCGGAGGTGCCCGACAAGACGCTGACGATCTGGGCCGACGCCAACACCCGCTACCTGAGCGCGGTGCCGCCCGACCGCCAGGCGCTGTGGTCGCGCTCGCGCCGCTCCCTGTCCGACCGCTTCTTCGAGCGGCTCGCATCCGGCGAGATCCGCTGGTGCGGGGTGGCGTTGCCGACGCGCGGCTTCGCCCAGGACGCCGGCATGTCGTTCGGCGCGTTCGAGGAGTTCGTGTTCGGCGCCTGCCACGTGGACGACCCCGATCCGGTCGCGTTCTGGCGCGGCCAGTCGGCCCGACAGGCCGAGGTGATCGAACGGCTGGCGCAGATCTCAGAGCTGCGGATCGTCGCGGAGGACACCGACCTGGTGGTCGACGTGGCCGGCCGCGCGTGGCTGAACGCCGATGGCCGCGAAAACTTCCCCGACGGCGAGGTCTACACCAGCCCCCGGCACGAGCTGACGCGGGGGCACATCAGCTTCAGCTTCGACGCCACCTACAACGGGCACGATTTTGGCGGCGTGCGGCTGTGGTTCGAGGACGGCCGCGTGGTGCGCCACGAGGCCAGCCGCGGCCGTGAGTTCCTCGCGGGGATGCTGGACATGGACGACGGCTCGCACTACCTGGGCGAGGTGGCCTTCGGCATGAACGACGAGATCCAGCAGAGCACGCGCAACGTCGCCTTCGACGAGAAGATCGGCGGCACGACGCACGTGGCACTGGGGGCGTCCTTCCCGGAGGCCGGCGGCACCAACCGGTCGGGGCTGCACTGGGACATCGTCTGCGACCTGCGCTCCGGCGGCGAGGTCTACGGCGACGGCGAGCTGATCGCGCGCGACGGGCGGTTCCTGTGAGCGACCGGCGGGTGGAGAGCCTGGCGCGGGTGATCTGCGAGTACTCGCTGCGGGTCGAGCCCGGGCAGCTGATGCTGATCGAGGCACCGGCGCTGGCCGAGCCGCTGGTGCTGGAGATCGTGACGCGGGCGCTGGAGATGGGCGCGTTGCCGCGGGTGCGGGTGGCCGCCGAGGGCACCCAGCTGGCGTTCCTGTCGGAGGCGGCGGAGGAGCAGCTGACGACGTTGCTGCCAAGCGCGATGCCGGAGATGGCGGCGATCGACCTGCGGGTCGCGATCCACTCGGCCTGGAACACGCGCGAGCTGTCCGGTGTCGATCCCGGTCGGGTGGCGGCCGTGCGGGAAGCGCAGGCGCCGCTGATGGAGCTGTACATGCGGCGCTCGGCCGCCAAGGAGCTGCGCTGGTGCGTGACCGCCTATCCGTGCGAGGCGTTCGCGCAGGACGCCGACATGTCGCTGGCCGCCTACGAGGACTTCGTCTACCGGGCCGGTTGGCTGCACCTTCCAGACCCGGTGGCGGCCTGGCGTGGCTTCGCCGAGACGCTGGGCGCCGTCGCCGACCGCCTGTCCGGCGTGCGCACGCTGCGGGTGCTGGCCGAGGACACCGACCTCACGGTCGGCGTGGCCGGCCGCACGTGGGTTCCCTGCAACGGCGAGCGCAACTTCCCCGACGGCGAGGTCTTCACCGGCCCGATCGAGACCGCCACCACGGGCGACGTGCGGTTCTCGTTCCCGGCCATCTTCAGCGGCCGTGAGGTGGAGGACGTGCGGCTGCGGTTCGACGGCGGTCGGGTGGTGCAGAGCGAGGCCGCGGCCGGCCAGGAGCTGCTCCGCCAGATGCTGGCCATCGACGAGGGCGCGTCCATCCTGGGCGAGTTCGCCATCGGCACCAACTACGGCGTGCAGGACTTCAGCAAGCAGATCCTGTTCGACGAGAAGATCGGCGGCACGTGCCACATGGCGGTCGGCGCCGGCTATCCGGAGACGGGCAGCACGAACCGCTCCGGGCTGCACTGGGACATGGTCTGCGACCTGCGCTCCGGCGGCGAGATCCACGCCGACGGCGAGCTGATCTACCGCGACGGCCGGTTCCTGCCGGAGTTCGCACCCGACCTGTCGCCGCCGCAGGGCTGAGCTTGCGTCAGGGCCCCTCGCCGCCGGCGAGCAGCGCGGCCATGGTCGCTACCCGCGCCATGAACGGCAGGTCGTGCACGCGCAGCAGCTGCACGCCCTGGTAGGCGGCCACGGCGACCACGGCGGCCGTGCCCTCGATGTTCGACTCCGGCAGGCCCAGCGGTTCCGCGGTCACCTCCTGGTGTGAGCAGGCCAGGAGCAGGGGATAGCCGAGCCGCAGCAGGTCCGGCAGCGCGCGCAGGGTGGCCAGGTCGGTCGCGGTCGACTTCCCGAAGCCCAGCCCGGGGTCGACCACCAGCGCCGAGCGGTCGATGCCGGCAGCGATCGCCAGCTCGGCACGCTGCGTCAGGAACGTGCCGATCTC
>DASUHV010000230.1:0-5569 GCA_036273355.1 Gaiellales bacterium | reverse complement strand
GAGATGGCCGCATCCGACGCTTCGACGGCGCCCCCACCGCCAGGCACCATGACCCTCTTGCCGTCCCCGTAGCCGACCTTCTGCGGATCGTCCTGCCGCCGCGCTGGCATCAGCAGCGGCCGCTGCGTGGCCAGCAGCGATCGCTCGGCCACACGCGACGAGCGGTTGGCCGAGCGCACCGACGCAAACGTCGCGCCGGCCAGAACCAGGGTGCCGCCGGCGGTTGCCAGGGCGGAGATGGTCACCCAGTCAGCCACGCGGTAAGTCTACGACCGGGGCCTGTCCCGGTGCAGGCACTCCGTCGCCGGCGTCGAACGTCGATCCGTCATTCCCGCCGGCCGCGAAAGGACGCGAACATGATCAACGAGGCAAACACCGGTTTCATGTTGCTGGCCGCAAGCCTGGTGATGTTGATGACACCGGGCCTCGCGTTCTTCTACGGCGGGCTGGTGGGGCGGTCGAACACGCTCACGATCATGATCCAGAGCTTCGCCTCGCTGGCCATCACCACCGTCATGTGGTGGCTGGTCGGGTACTCGCTGTGCTTCAGCGGCGGAGCGGACGGCATCTACGGCAACTTCGACGTTGCCTTCCTGCGCAACGTCACGCCCTCGTCGATGTACACGCCGTCTCACATCCCGCTGGTCGTGCTGATCGCCTACCAGATGATGTTCGCGATCATCACGCCCGCGTTGATCACCGGCGCGTTCACGAACCGCGTCACGTTCAAGGCGTTCCTCGTGTTCCTGGTCGTGTGGCAGCTGTTCGTCTACTACCCGTTCGTGCACATGATCTGGGGCAACGGCCTGCTCGCGCAGTGGGGCGTCCGCGACTTCGCCGGCGGCATCGTGGTGCACGCCTCGGCCGGCTGGGCGGCGCTGGCATCGGTGCTGTATGTGGGCAAGCGCAAGTTCGTCGACGCCCCGCACAACATCCCGTTCATCGCGCTTGGCACCGGCCTGCTCTGGTTCGGGTGGTACGGGTTCAACGCCGGCAGCGAGCTGAAGGTCGACGACATCACCGCCACAGCCTTCCTGAACACCGACCTGGCGGCCTCGTTTGCGGCGACAACCTGGCTGTTCATCGAGTGGAGGAATGCCCGCAAGCCGCACTTCGTCGGCCTGCTGACCGGCGCGGTTGCAGGATTGGCAACGATCACGCCTGCCGCCGGGTTCGTGCCGATCTACGCCTCGGTGATCATCGGCATCGTGTCAGGGTTCGTGTGCTATTACGCGGTGCAGCTCAAGAACCGCCTGCGCTGGGACGACGCGCTCGATGTGTGGGGCGTGCACGGCGTGGGCGGGATGCTCGGCATCGTCCTGCTGGGCGTGTTCGCCAGCACCGCCATCAACCCGGCCGGCGGCGTCGGACTGATCCACGGCAGCGCGTCCTTCTTCCTCAAGCAGGTCGTGGCCGCGTTCGCCTGCTCGGCGTACGCGTTCGCGTTCACATACGTGATGCTGAAGGTGATCGACCGCATCACGCCGGTGCGCGTGGGCGAGGAGGCGGAGCAGGGGCTCGACGAGGCCATGCACGGTGAGAGTGCGTACGAGGACGCGCCGCTCGTGACCGGCAGCGCCGCGCCGGCCCTGTGACGGCGTCCCAATCTGCGGGATCGATGCGCTCGTAGGTCCAGCAGCGGTCGGGCTCGGGCCGCATGTTCCCCCTCGAGGTCCGGGCCCGGCGGCCTATCCGCCTAGCGCCTCCCGCATGGCCTGCTTGGGCTCGGAGATGACCGGAGCGCCGTGGTCGAGGCAGAGCACGTCGAACGGAACGTCCAGCAGGCGCTCGACGCTTCGCCGCGTCTCGGCCGGGTCGTCGTGGAACCGTGCCGGTACCAACTCGAGCCCGCCATCCTCATCGCCCATCAGCAGGTCGGAGCAGAACAGCACGCGGGTCGCGGCCCCGCTCACCAGGCAGTAGTGCGCCCGCTCCGGGCCCGGCGTCCGGATCGCGCGAAGACCGCCCGGCAGCGGGTCGCCCTCCGCGTAGCGCCGGTCCGGCTGTTCGTCGGCTTCCGGAGCGTCCGCCGGCGCCCACACCTCGACCCCCAGCTGCGAGCGGTAGCGCCACGCCGATCGCTGGTGGCACTTGGCGGTCAGCACGATCGCCGTCGGCCGCGGCAGCTGGTCGAAGGCGTGGTCGGCCAGGCGCAGCGGGTCGATCAGCACGACCTCGCCGTCGGCGGCCAGCGCCTGGCAGCTGGATGTGGCGCCGCCGATGTTGCTGTTGGACACCGCCCACGTCCAGACGCCGTCCACCACCAGGTCGGCTCGGTCCGCCACCGCCGACGGCTCAGTCATGACCGCCTCATCGGCCAAGGGTACCGCCCGGCCGACATCTGCCGCGATCGGCGCTGCCCGCCGGTTTGCGGGAAACCGTTCGCAGAGCGATAGCCTATCTATACTGCTTCCAGCTCTTTGACCCAGTTGGTTGAGGTGACCAGGAGTGCGGATGCGCATTGATGTCGCAACGGTTTCCGGTCAGGATCGCTCCGCGTGATCGTGCTCATGTCGGAGTCGGCCCAGTGGCTGCTGGGAATCGGGATCGGGGTCGTGGTGATCGCGGTGGCGGCGGTGATCGTGATCGCGATCGTGCTGCTCGCTCTGCGGATCGCCAAGCAGGCGGCCGTCGCCGAAGGTGCGGTGGGCGTGGTGCGCGATCAGACGACGAAGCTCGCCGACATCTCCCGCATCAATGACTCCGGCGTGAGGATCCTGCACGCGGCCCGCGCCCTGCGAAAGACGGCGGTCGGCAAGTGACGCTTCTGGTATCCAGCCACGGCTACTGGGTGATCTCGCTCTGCATCGGCCTCGTGGCGGCCCTGGTTGTCGCCTTCCTCCTGGTCGTGCTCGTGCGCGCCGTCGCCAGCATCGAGCGGTCCGTCGACGGCCTGCTCGTGGTGGCCACCGAGGTGGCCGGCAACACCGCCAACATCCCCCAGCTGGAGGCGACGGCGCCGGTGCTGGGCCTGATCGTGCAGGAGGCGGTCGTGCAGGACGGCTACATGAATGCGCTCACCGACGGCTACGGGGCTGATGCATGAGCACGAACCTGCTCATCGTCCTGACCGTGGTGCTGGCGGTCGTGGTGGTGGGTGTGCTGGCCATCGCGCTGATCGTCGTGCAGCGCGGGCTGGCCCGGATCGCGACCGGCCTGGCAACGCTGGCCGGCGCTCTCGAGGGCGTCGAGGCCGAGCACCTGCGGCCGCTCGAGGGCGCGGTGCAGGCGATCAACGCGCAGTTCGACATCATCCTCAGCGCGCTGCCGGGCATCGCCCGCAAGGCCGCCGTGGTGGCCGAGAGGAGACCGCGGTGACGCTCTGGTGGATCGGCGACGCGGTGCTGCTGGTCGTGGTGCTGCCGGTGGTCGTCTACCTGCTGCACGGGGTGCTCAGCGCCGCCCGCAGCATCGTGCCGAGCGTACGGAGCATCGCGGCCACGACGGCCGCGGGCTCGAAGGATCTGGATGCCACGGCGCTGCTTTTGACGACGCAGAGCCAGGTCGAGCAAACGGTCGCGGGGGTCGCCAACTACGGCGGCTCGCTCGACGTGATCATCGACGACGCGGAGTAGGAGCGGCCATGGTCGTGCTAGCCATCGGGCCCGGAACGGTGACGGTCGTGGCGCTGCTCCTGATCGTGCTGGCGCTGGTCTACTACCTGGTCTCGACGATCATGGCCCTGAGCGCGATCACGAAGGGCCTCGACGAGGTGATCGTCAACGTCACGGAGATCATCGAGAAGAGTGCGCCCGTGAACGACGTGGTCGACGCCATCAACGGCCAGCTGGACGCCGGCGTCGACCTGCTCGAGGGACTGCTCGTGAAGAAGGCGGGCCTGGTCGATGCCGTCGGCCTCGTGGACGGCCTCTACCCCGGTGCGGCGGCCGCCGGGTTCCGCAACTTCCCCGAGAGCACCTCGATCGAGGCCCCGCGCATCTCCGAGGTCTACACCAAGGGCACCCTGACACTGGCGCGCCTGGGCCGCGAGGCGCCGATCGCAGCGGCAAACCCGGCCGGGCCGGTGCTCCGCAA
Source organism: Gaiellales bacterium (assembly GCA_036273355.1). Taxonomy (GTDB): domain Bacteria; phylum Actinomycetota; class Thermoleophilia; order Gaiellales; family JAICJC01; genus JAICYJ01. The sequence continues at coordinate 1,534 of DASUHV010000230.1, read as the reverse complement.
CGTCGAGGGCGGCAGCCTGGCCGCCCGGCTGCTCTACCCCTCCGTCCGCCACACCGCGCCGCCGGAGCTGCCGCGATCGCCGGTGATCGGCACCGACGCACCCGTGCAGTACGAGCAGCGCGACGACATCGGCGCTCCCCGAAAGCGGCTCCCGGCCTCCCGAGTCGGCGGCGGGTGACCCGTCGATGAACTGAAAGGAACGCACCTTGCAGACGCCCGCGGCATTCGAGTATGAGCGCGCCACCAGCGTCGACGGCGCGATCGCGTCGCTGGAGCGGCTGGGCTCCGAGGCGCGGGTGATCGCGGGCGGCCACAGCCTGCTGCCGATGATGAAGCTCCGCCTCGCGAACCCCGAGCATCTGATCGACATCAACGACCTGACCGAGCTGTCCTACATCCGTGAGCAGGAGGGCGAGATCAGGATCGGCGCGATGACCCGGCACGTCGACCTGCTGCGGTCTGACCTGCTCGCCCGGCACTTCCCGCTGTTCCGCGACGCCGAGAACGTGATCGCCGATCCCGTGGTGCGGAATCGCGGCACCATCGGCGGCTCGCTCTGCCAGGCGGACGCGGCGGAGGACCTCTCGGCCGTGTGCGCGGCGGCCAAGGCCAGCGTGGTGATCCGCGGGTCGGGCGGGGAGCGGGTGGTGAGCATGGACGGCTTCCACGTCGGCCCGTTCACGACCGCCGTCGGTGCGGCCGAGATCCTGACCGAGGTGCGGCTGCCGGTGCGGCCCGACGGCGGCAGCGCCCACGAGAAGGTCGAGCGCCGTGCCGGCGACTGGGCGATCGCAGCTGCGTCGGCCGCCGTCTGGATGCAGGACGGCACGATCGGCGATGCCGGCATCGCGCTGAGCGCCGTCGGCCTCACCACGATCCACGTGACGCGCGCCGAGGAGCTGCTGCGCGGCAAGGCGCCGTCAGACGAGCTGTTCGCGGAGGCGGGCGCGATCGCGTCGGAGGATTGCTCGCCCGCGTCCGACGGCCGCGGGCCGGTCGACTACAAGCGCCACCTCGCGGGCGTTCTCACCCAACGAGCTCTGCGCCGGGCGACCGCGCGTGCGCTGCACCAGGAGGCATGACCATCAACGTCTCGATGACCGTCAACGGCACGCAGGTCTCCCATGACATCGAACCGCGGATGCTGCTCGTGCACTTCATCCGCGAGACGCTCGAGCTGACAGGCACCCACTGGGGCTGCGACACGTCGAACTGCGGCGCCTGCGTGGTGCGGATCGACGGCCAGCCCGTCAAGTCGTGCACGATCCTCGCGGCCATGTGCGACGGCCACGAGGTGGCAACGGTCGAGTCGCTGGAGGTGGACGGGCAGCTGGATCCGATCCAGATGGGATTCCACGAGCGGCACGCGCTGCAGTGCGGCTTCTGCACTCCCGGGATGCTCATGACGACTCGCGCGCTGCTGGACGAGAACCCCGATCCGACCGATCATGAGATCCGGGTCGCAATCTCAGGCGCGATCTGCCGCTGCACCGGGTACAAGAACATCGTCAGCGCGGTGCGCTGGGCTGCCGAG
>DASUHV010000229.1:0-9699 GCA_036273355.1 Gaiellales bacterium | reverse complement strand
GTCGCGACCGCGATCCGGATCGGGAACCCGGCCCGGCTGGATCAGGCGCTGGAGGCGGTCGAGCAGTCGCACGGCGGCATCCGCGCCATCCCCGACGAGGGCATCCTGGCCGCCTACCGGCTGCTGGCCCAGGAGGAGGGTGTGTTCTGCGAGCCGGCCTCAGCGGCCTCCGTGGCGGCGCTGCTGGAGGCGGCTCGCGATGGGCTGGTCGAGCCGGGCGCGCGCGTGGTCTGCGTGCTCACCGGCCACGGGCTGAAGGATCCCGACACGGCCGGCCAGGAGGGCGCCGAGATCATGCGTTGCCCGCCGGCGGTCGAGCGGCTCGAGGAGCTCGCGTTTGCCGAGGAGCCGGCGCTTGTCTGACGCGCTGGTCGTGAGCGCGCCCGCCTCCTCGGCCAACCTGGGCCCCGGGTTCGACTGCCTGGCGCTGGCGCTGGACATCCGAAACCGGGTCGAGATCAGCGCGGCAGCGGGGGCCGAGATGCAGGTGACGGTCGCAGGGGAGGGGGCCGGAGAGGCTCCGGCCGGCCCGGACAACCTGTTCCTGCGCGCGTTCGTGGCGGCCGGCGGGGATCCGGCCGGGCTGACGTTCGACATGCACAACGAGGTGCCGTTCGCGCGCGGCCTGGGCTCGAGCGCGGCCACGATCGTGGCCGGCCTGGTGGCCGCCGACGCCTGGCACGACCGGCCGCCGCGCGACCTGCTGGGGCTGGCTACGGAGCTGGAGGGTCACCCCGACAACGTCGCGGCGGCGCTGAACGGCGGTCTCACGCTGGCCTGGACCGGCTCCCGCGGGGTGTCGGCGATCGGCTTCGGCGTCCCGGAGGCGGGGTTCGTGACGGTAGTGCCGGAGCAGCGCCTGTCGACCGCCCAGGCGCGGGCGGCGCTGCCCGATCAGGTGCCGCACGCCGACGCAGTGCACAACGCCGCGCGGGCGGCCCTGCTGGTGGCCGCGGTGGGGTCGGGGGATGCCGACCTGCTGCGCGACGCGCTCGACGACCGGCTGCACGAGCCCTACCGGGCGCCGCTGGCGCCGCTGCTGTCGGCGGTGCGTGGGCGCGTGGCCGGCGACCACGCCGTGCTGGGGGCGACCCTGTCGGGCGCCGGCCCGAGCGTGCTCGTGTGGTGCCTGCCCGGCTCGGAGCAGGGCGTGGCCGGGAGCCTTGCCGGGCTCAGCGGCGCGTCGGTGCGGGTTGTCGCGGTGGCCGAGCAGGGCGTTTCGATCGACTGATCAGCCGGCGACGAGCGCGGGCAGCTCGTGGGGCGTCTCGGCCAGATAGCTGGGCAGCACGGCCAGCAGGTCGTCGCGGGATCCACCCGTCCAGACGGCGGCGGCGGTGGCCGCGCCGGCGTGCTTTGCCTCGGCGATCACGTGCGGCGAGGCCGACACCACCAGGGCCGCCTCGGGCTCCAGCCCCAGCTCCGCGATCAGGTTGACGGGACCGGCGTGACTGGCCTCGACCCGCTCCAACTCGAACCTCCGTGACAGCCCCAGGAAGTGGCTCACGATCGCGCCCACCTCGGCCGGGCCGGGTGACCATGCGGCGATCCGCACGCCGGCCGCCGACATCTGGCGCACCGCGCCGTTCAGCGCCGGGTCGGGGCGGACGTAGACCGGGATGTGCTCCTCGTAGAAGCGGGCCAGCTCCAGCCGCCAGCTCGACACCTCGTCCCCGGCCCATGCCTCCAGCTGTGGCAGTGCCACGCAGCGGTCGTCGGACACCGTGGCGGGATCGAGCGGCGTGACGCGGCCCAGCTTGCGGGCCAGGTGCTCCACGGCGTCGCGCCACAGGCGATCACCCGGGGCGAGCGCGTCCTCCGCAAAGATGACCGCATCCACGGGCCGCAGGGTAGTCCCGCGTGGCCATCTGTCACGGCAGTCGTGACAGGTTCGTCACCGCTTCGGCGACGATCGGGTCTGGATCCGTGACGGCGCCCCGTATCACCATGAGGCGGTCAACCCGCTCCGCCCCGAAAGGACCCCGGCTCCGTGAAACGTCTGCTCCTGATGCTCTGCTCTGCCGCCGCGCTGGCTGCGCCGCTTGCGATCGCGCCGCCCGCGCTGGCCGGCACCTACCACATGGTCATGGATACCTCCAAGAGCACCGACGGCTGGACGCTGAGCCACGACGCCGGGTTCTGGGGCTGCTCGTTCAGCAGCCGGCCGGGGCCGTGCGCCGACGCCGACGTGCCGGTGCCGACCTCGCTGCGCCTGTTCGCTCGTGGCGACGTCAAGGCCGGAGACCTGGCCTTCTGGTCGTGGGAGGGGCCTCCGACGGTCTCGATCGCCTCGGGATCGGTGACGGTCAACTACGCGACCACGGCCGACACCCGCGTCTTCATGAAGGCGCGCCAGCACAACTTCGCGTACGCCTCGCAGCCGCAGCTGCACACGGCCTCCGACGACGGCACCGCCAGCTGGAAGATCCCGGCCGGAAACAGCAACGTCGGCCTGTTCCTGACCAGCCTCGCCGACCACTCGTTCAGCAACAAGTGGTCGAACACCCTGCGGGTGGTGTCGATCGACGCCATGCTCCGCGACGACGCCGCACCGGTCGCGACCGTGACCGGCCCGCTGGCCTCCGGGCAGTGGCTGAACCAGGCGCAGGCCGTCTGCGCCACCGTATCGGCGTCCGACGCCGGCTCGGGCGTGGCCTCGTCCCAGCTGCGCGACAACCTGGCCTCGGTGCTGGACTCGCACGCGCTGGCCATCGCCGCCGTGGCGCAGCCCGGCGATCCCAGCTACATGCACGATCTCTGCCTGACTCCGTCGCACCTGAGCGACGGCAGCCACGACCTCGTGGTGCGGGTGGCGGACGCCGCCGGCGAGGCCGTGGAGGTGCCGTTCACGACCCGCGTCGACAGCCACGCACCGACCGCGATCGCGACGGCACCGGCCGACACGACGCAACGACAGCCCGTCGTCAGCTTCTCCGTCGACCCCGGACCCAGCGGCCTGTCCGACTTCCAGGCGTGGGTGGACGGCCAGCCGATGGCGGTCAGCGGCGCGGAGGCCTTCTACCAGCCACCGGCCGACCTTGCCTTCGGCGCCCACACCGTTACCTGGAGCGCCACCGACCAGGCCGGCAACCACCGGGACGGGTTCTGGACCTTCCGGGTGGTGGACGCCGTGCCGCCGGTGCTGAGCGGCGCGGCACCGCTGGCCGGCAGCGGCAGCGAGCTGCGCCGCCCGCCGCTTGCCTTCACGCTCGCAGACGATGGCAGCGGCATCGATCCGGCGACGCTGCACGTGCTGCTCGACGGGTCGGATGTGGCGCCGTTCGGCACGCTGATCGACGGCCACTTCGGCTACGTCCCGGCGGCCGACCTCGGGTACGGCCACCACACGGTCAGCGTTTCCGTGTCGGACCGCTACGGCAACGCGATGGCGCCGCAGCAGTGGGGCTTCGACGTGATCGACGCGACGCCGCCTGTGCTGGGTGACGTGCGTCCCGACGACGCATCCGCCGGCGCCGACCGCACCCCGACGATCTCGTTCGCCGTCTCCGACGCGGGCACCGGGCTGGACCCCGCCTCGATCTCGCTGACCGTGGACGGCCGCGACGTGACCGCCCGCGGGGTGCTGGCGGGCGGCCGCTTCGCGTACGTGCCGGCGGACCCGCTCGGCTACGGCAGCCACAGCGTCTCCGCCCGCGCCACCGACCGATCCGGGAACGTGTCCCCGCCGCTCACCTGGTCGTTCCAGGTGCGCGACGAGACGCCGCCCGTGATCGCCCAGCGCAGCCCGCTGCCGGGATCGACGGTGGTGGGGGCGACCCCGATCGGGTTCGCGGTCAGCGACGACGGCACCGGCGTCGACGACGACTCGCTGCGGGTGACCGTCGACGGCTCCGACGTCACGTCGTGGGGCAGCTTCGGCTCCGGCCGCTTCGTCTACGCGCCGGGGAACCTCGGCGCGGGCGTGCACACGGTCGCCGTGACCGTGGCCGACACGTCCGGCAACGTCGCCGGCCCGGTCATGTGGCGGTTCGCCGTGGCCGACCCGGCGCGGGTAGCGCTGTCGGCGCTGTCGGTCCCGTCGCGCATCACGGCCGGCGGCTCGGCGCGGCTGCGCTACCGGGCCACCGCCAACGGCAATCCGCTGGTCGGCACCAGCCTGCGGCTGGAGAGCCGACCGGCCGGGCAGGCCTGGTTCGCCGACGCGGGCGTGCGGGTGACCGACGCAGGTGGCTATGCATCGTGGACCGTACGTCCCCGCACCACCACCGAGTACCGCGTGGTGGTCGTGGAGAGCCAGGCCGCAAGCGACGTCCGCACCGTCGTGGTGGGCCAGCGCGTGAGCCTGTCGGCGGCCCGGTCGCGGGTGCACCGCGGCGGCACGATCCACCTGTCGGGCGGCGTGCAGCCGGCCCGCCCGGGCGCAGCCGTGCGGGTGCAGCTGCTGACCAGGCGGGGATGGGTGACGGTCTCCAGGCCGCACCTCAGCGCCCGCTCGCGGTTCACAGCGACCCTGCTGCCCCGCGTGAGTGGCCGCTACGTGTTCCGGGTGGTGGCGGCCGCCACGGCGGGCAACGCGACCGGCACCAGCCGCAGCGTGACGGTGCGAGTGGGTTAGATGGAGCCGGGCACGGGCGGGCGTCGGGAAGCGCCCGCCCGGTGCTCCCGGGGCGCCAACTAGAATCCCTTTGTGACCCTCGCTTCAGCCGCCGCAGCACCCGAAACGAGCGCCGGCTGATGGCGGCGCCCGCGGCCACGCTGGAGGCGCTGAACCCGCAGCAGCGCGAGGCGGTGCTCTGCACGGAGGGCCCGCTGCTGGTGGTGGCGGGCGCGGGTTCCGGCAAGACGCGCGTGCTGACGCACCGCATCGCACATCTGATCGACCAGGAGCTGGCCTCGCCCTCCGAGGTGCTTGCGATCACCTTCACCAACCGCGCCGCGACCGAGATGAAGGAGCGCGTGCAACAGCTGGTGGGCGGGCGCATCGCCGCCCGCATGTGGGTGATGACGTTCCACTCCGCCTGCGGGCGCATGCTGCGCCGCGACGCCGAGCTGATCGGGTACCGGTCGAACTTCACGATCTACGACCAGGCCGATCAGGTGCGGTTGGTGAAGAGCTGCATCGAGGACCTCGGGAAGGACCCCAAGCGGTTCGTGCCGCGGGCCGTGCACGGCGCCATCTCCCACGCCAAGGACCGGCTGCTGACCGCAGAGCTCTACCACGAGCAGGTGGGCGGCTTCTTCGAGGAGGCGGTGGCCTCGGTCTACGACCTCTACGAGCGGCGGCTGTCGGAGGCCAACGCGATGGACTTCGACGACCTGATCATGAAGACCGTGCTGCTGCTCGAGCGGGTGCCCGAGGCGCGGCGTCACTGGCAGCAGGCCTTCCGCTACGTGATGGTCGACGAGTACCAGGACACCAACCACGCCCAGTTCAAGCTGGTCTCGATCCTGGCCGAGAAGCATCGCAACCTGGCGGTGGTGGGCGACCAGGATCAGTCGATCTACGCCTTCCGGGGCGCCGACATCCGCAACATCAGCGAGTTCGAGCAGGACTTCCCGAACGCCGTCGTGATCGCGCTCGAGCAGAACTACCGCTCCACCCAGACGATCCTGGACGCGGCAAACAGCGTGATCGAGCATAATCGCGATCGCAAGCCGAAGCGGCTGTGGTCGGACCTCGGCGCCGGCGACGTGGTGCGGGTGGTCGAGGCCGAGGACGAGCACGCCGAGGCCCGGTACGTGGCCGGCCGCATCCAGTCGGCGCTCGACGACGGCGCCAACCCCAGCGAGATCGCGGTCTTCTACCGCATGAACGCCCAGTCGCGGGTGCTGGAGGACCTGCTCACCCGCCAGGGCATCGACTACCGGGTGGTGGGCGGCCCCAAGTTCTACGAGCGGGCCGAGGTGAAGGACCTGATCGCCTACCTGCAGGTGCTCGACAACCCGTCCGACGAGGTGTCGCTGCGCCGGATCGTGAACCAGCCCCGGCGCGGCATCGGCACCACCTCCCTGGACCGGCTGAGCGCGCACTCGCGGGCGCTGGGCGTGACGCTGTGGGACGCCATGCTGGACGTTGAGGCGGCCCCGCTGGGCGCGGCCGCCGCCTCCAGCGTGACCCGCTTCCGGGAGCTGATCGAGGAGCTCCGCGACGGCGCCGACGCCGCCCCGGTGGGCGATCTGATGGAGCGTGTGCTGCTGGAGAGCGGCTACGCCGAGATGCTCGAGGCGGAGCGCACGATCGAGTCCCAGGGCCGGCTCGAGAACCTGCGGGAGCTGGTGGGCGTGGCCCGCGAATTCGACCAGCGCGGCGAGCAGGTGGAGGAGTCGTCGCGGATGTCCGCGTTCCTGCAGGAGATCTCGCTGTACACGGATCAGGACGCCATCGACGAGGACCGCGGCCGGGTGACGCTGATGACGTTGCACAACGCCAAGGGGCTCGAGTTCCCGGTGGTGTTCATGATCGGCCTCGAGGAGGGGCTGTTCCCGCACCAGCGCTCGCTGGACGAGGGCAACGAGGGCGAGGAGCGCCGGCTCTGCTACGTGGGCATGACCCGCGCGCAGCGCACGCTCACCCTCACCTACGCCCGTGCCCGCACCATCTTCGGCGCGCGCGGGTTCAACCGCTCCTCGCGGTTCCTGGAGGAGCTTCCGTCGGAGGGCATCGAGTGGGAGCGGCAGGCGCCGGCCTGGTCGACGTCCTGTGCAGGCGGCACCACCGTCACCGGCACGCCGCGGCGGGCGTTCGAGGCGCCGGAGCTGCCGCGGATCGACCTCTCGCTGGGCGACGAGGTGGCGCATGCCACCCTGGGCGAGGGCGTGGTCACCGCGCTCTCCGGTGACGGCACCGTCACGGTGCGCTTCCGCGAGGACCGCTCCGAGCGCCGTCTGGTGCTGGGCTACGCCCCGCTGACCAAGATCTGAACCGGCTCAGCCGATGCGCACTGCACCGTCATAGTGCCGGTCGTACCAGCCGTGCCCCATCGCCGACGCGTGGACGCGCTCGCCGGTGCGCGGTGCGTGCAGGAACCAGCCATGGCCCAGGAAGATGCCGACGTGGCCGAGATGGTGGAAGAACACCAGGTCGCCGCGGCGCAGGTGGCTGCGGCTGATGTGCCTGCCGGCGTTCCACTGGTCGTAGGTGACGCGTGGCACCGACACGCCCAGCTGCGCGAACGAGTACTGGACGAGGCCGGAGCAGTCGAAGCCGCGGCTGGGCGACTCGCCGCCCCAGCGGTAGCGGACGCCGACGTAGCGCTTGGCCACGCGCACCAGCCGTGTCCCCAGCGTCGCATGGTGGGAGGGGTGCCGCTTCCCGCTCCCGCCACGCGCCGCCCGGTGCAGTGCCAGCATCGTCTGCGGCCCGACCTCGCCGTCCACCAGCAGGTGGTGCCGGCGCTGGAACCGCCGCACCGCCAGCCATGTCCGGCGGTCGTACAGGCTGTTGACCCGGATATGCAGCATCCGCTGGACACGGGCCACGGCAGGCCTGCGGTCCCCCAGCCGCAGGATGCCGTCGCCGTGAGCGCGCCGTGACCGTGCCGCCTTGTGACGGTGCCGAAGCAAAGCCTTCCAGGTTTGCGGGCCGACCTGGCCGTCCACGAGCAGGTGATGCCCGCGCTGGAACTGCTCCACGGCGCGCCGCGTGTGCCGCCCGAAGATGCCGTCAACCGGCAGCTTCAGGAGGTGTTGCAGCGTCCCCACCAAAGGGCCGTGGTCGCCCATGCGCAATAGCCGCACGTGCTGGCCGTGGATCCGAGCCGCGTTCGCCGGTGTGGCGGCGACCATCGGGATGGCCACGGGAGCAACGCACGCGAGTGCGAAAAGCGCCCATCGAGTCTGGTGTTTCATGTTGACTGACCCATCGTGCCCTGCGCCTCGTTCTAGGGCGGGATTGCAAATGGGCCGTGATCTGATCGTAAGGATTTGGCAAGCGACGAATTATGGGCGCCGTTTGCGTTTCGCCTGCCATGGCGAGGGTTGCAGGTTCCATTCTGCGCGCGGCCCCACCATCAGCGCGGCCGGCGCGGCCACGAGCAGGGTCAGCAGGCCAAACGCGACGAACGCCCAGCGCTCGGAGACCACCGTGGCCAGCGCGCCGCCGCAGATGGTGCCGGCGGCCTGCCCGGTGGCGCTGAGCGCGATCAGGAACGAGATCACCCCGGCCCGCTCGCCCGGCTCGGTGCCGCGGACGACGCGCGTGCGGTTGAGCACCAGCGCGAACCCGTTGAACACGCCCAGAAGCGTGAATCCCAGCGCCGCCAGCACGATGTCGGGCGCGGCGCCGACGATCATGGCGCAGCCTCCGATCCCGGCCAGGGCCAGGGGGTAGGCGGCCCGCCCGAACCGGCGCGATCCGGCCACCAGGCTGCCCGCAACCAGGCCCAGCGCGTCGAGGCCCAGCAGCAGGCCGACCACGGTCGGCGAGGCATGGAACGTCCCCCGCAGCAGCGGCACCTGCACCGCCAGCACCACGCCGATCACGAAGGTGGCGATCGTCCAGCCGATCGCGATCTGCAGCAGCACCGGCGAGCCTTGGATACGGGCCAGCGTGGTGCGCGCAAAGCCTCTGGCCAAGCCGATCTCGGTCCGATCGGGCGCGGTCGGGCGCCCGGCGCCGGCCAGCGCCCCGCAGCTGGAGACCAGGATCGCGGAGACCAGGAACGAGACGCTGTTCAGGCCCAGCGCCAGGTCGGCGCCGACGGTGGCGACCAGGAAGCCGCCGATCAGCTCGCCCGCAAACGTCATCGTGTGGTCGACGGAGCCGAGCGCGCCATTTGCGGCCTCGAGATCGTCGTCCGCGACCAGCATCGGCACGGCGGCAGTGGCCAGCGGCCGGAACACGCCGACTCCGACTCCGCCCAGCGCGGCCAGTGCCACCACCGCCCAGGGCGTCGAGATCAGCGCCAGCGCTGCGAACACCGCGGCGCTGCCGATGTCGCAGATCACCAGGCTGCGGCGCACGCGCAGCCGATTCAGCCGGTCTCCGACCAGGAAGCCGATCAGCACCACGGGCGTGAACTCGGCGAACAGCAGCGCAGACACCCAGCCCGGTGAGCCGGTGATGTCGAACATCCGGATGGCCAGGGCGATCGCGGCCATCCAGGTGCCGAGCACGCTGATGGCGGTTGCCAGCCAGAACCGCCGGAACTCGCCTCCACCCGGGCCAACCAGCGCACGCATGAGCGATCTCGAGGTCGGGGAACTCACGGGGGCAGCATCCTACCGACCGCCTCGGCTTGGGCCGCCATCCGATTTCGGCCGGCACCGCAGCCCAACGACCTGTGCGTGGCGCCTCGCAGCAGGCCCGAGCGCGCCCACCTTGTAGAATCCGGATCCCACCCGAATGGCCGAGCCGGTTTGGCTCAACCATGCGGCAGGGGCGGTTAGCTCAGTTGGGAGAGCACCAGCTCGACAAGCTGGGGGTCACTGGTTCGAGCCCAGTACCGCCCATCCCCCCAGAATCCCGCTCGTAGAGCGGGATTCTGGGTGTGCCACCAGGTCGACGCGGATGCCGGCGAACGCGAAATGTCCGCAAAATGTCCGCAGCGAGCGCGGGCACGCCACATCTGCCCGAAGCATCTGACGCCAGAATCTTCGCCACGGTCCTCGCACCCGCGGGCTAGCGTCTGCCGCGTGGCCATGTCCAGCGAGCAGGCGCCTACGTGGCGGGTTTCATGCGCTCGAAGCTGGGCCGACCCGACACCGTCGACCATCACGCCGCTGTCGACGGCGCGTGGC